>NZ_JBFOCS010000057.1:0-38489 GCF_040907905.1 Aeromonas sp. s13
CAAGCGCGGGAAATGGTGCGTGAAGCGGTGGATATTTACAACGCGGAGCGGCCGCATCATGCGTTGAAATACAGAACCCCCGATGCAGTACATAGGGGGTTCTGAGTAGAGAAATGCTAGTTGAAAATGTGTAAACCTATTTCAGGACTAGACATTTACTCTGTGCTTGGCTGTCTGGCAGCAAGAGACCTGACCTCTTATCCGGATGGCTCAACCACGGCGACAGCAGACAAAGCAACAGCGTGCCAACAGCGCTATAACCGCCGCAGCCTGATTGCAGGAGCCGCAGGCCACCATGGTACTCATCACCACGCCAGAAGGCGGGATCCGTCGGATCAGACCGGATCCAAGGTATCCAGCGGCCAGCGCGGCACGGCTTTGACCGCCAGTGGTTCGAACACGCCCGCTTTCAGGCGTTGCATACCGGCGTAAGCGATCATGGCGCCGTTATCGGTGCAATATTCAGTGCGGGGATAGAACACCTCGCCCTGGAGGCTCTCCATCAGCTCGGCCAGCTGGGCTCGCAGATGACGATTGGCACTGACGCCGCCAGCAACCACCAGACGCTTAAGACCGGTCTCTTTCAAGGCACGACGGCACTTGATGGCCAGGGTATCGACCACAGCATCTTCAAACGCCCGAGCGATATCGGCACGGGTCTGCTCATCATCACCATTGGCGGCGATGGTGTTGGCGGTGAAGGTCTTGAGGCCGGAGAAGCTCATGTCGAGCCCGGGACGGTCAGTCATGGGACGGGGGAAGTGGAAGCGCCCGGTAGTGCCCTTCTCGGCCAGACGGGAGAGCAGCGGCCCCCCCGGATAGTCCAGCCCCATCAGCTTGGCGGTCTTGTCGAACGCTTCGCCAGCGGCATCGTCGATGGATTCCCCCAGCAGCTGATAGCTGCCGATACCGTCGACCCGCACCAGCATGGAGTGACCACCGGAGACCAGCAGCGCCACGAAGGGGAACTCGGGGGCCTTTTCTTCCAGCATGGGAGCCAGCAGGTGGCCTTCCATATGGTGGACGGCGATAGCAGGCTTGTTCCATGCCATCGCCAGCGAACGACCAATGGTCGCCCCCACCAGAATGGCGCCAACCAGACCCGGACCCGCGGTATACGCGATGCCGTCGATGTCATCTTTGCCCAGTCCCGCCTCTTGCAATGCGGCCTGGATCAACGGGATCGTCTTGCGAACATGATCCCGGCTGGCGAGCTCGGGGACAACGCCACCGTAGTCCGCATGCAGCTTGACCTGGCTGTATAACTGATGGGAAAGGATCCCTTTTTGATCGTCGAAGATCGCGATCCCGGTTTCGTCACAGGATGTCTCTATGCCCAATACACGCATTGCTAAAAAATTTCACTGCTAAAATGAGACGGCTATGGTAACCTTCGCGGGTTTTTTAAACCAGAGCGATCTCTGCGGGTTTACTTTCATTCCCTGTCCAGAGTATAATTTCGCACCATTTTAAGACATGCTGATCGATTGAAGATCAGCTAACAATTTATCACTGAGGTGAAAGGCACATGCCAGTAATCAAAGTCCGTGAAAATGAGCCGTTTGACGTTGCTCTGCGTCGTTTCAAGCGTTCTTGCGAAAAAGCCGGTATCCTGTCCGAAGTTCGTAGCCGTGAGTTCTACGAGAAGCCGACTACCATTCGTAAGCGCGCCAAAGCGTCTGCTGTAAAGCGTCACGCCAAGAAGCTGTCTCGCGAAAACGCACGTCGTATCCGCCTGTACTAATCGGGAGATATTGCCGTGTCTCTGAAGGATCAACTCAAGGATCAGCAAAAACTCGCCATGCTTGCCAAAGATAAGGCACGTCTGGGAGCGATCCGCTTGTTGATGGCAGAAATCAAGCAACGTGAAGTCGATACCCGTATCGAGCTGAATGATGAGGATATCCTCGCTGTCGTGACCAAAATGGTCAAACAGCGCCGCGATTCCATCAGCCAATTTGAAGCTGCCGGTCGCCAGGATCTCGCCGACAAAGAGTCCGCCGAGATCGTTGTGTTGCAGGAATTCCTGCCGCAACAGCTGACCGCAGATGAAATTGCTGCCCTGATCGAGCAAGCCATCACTGAAAGTGGTGCTGCCGTCATGGCTGATATGGGCAAGGTCATGGCTGTCTTGAAGCCGAAAATTCAGGGGCGTGCCGATGTCGGCGCCGTCAGTGCTCAGGTGAAAACCCGCTTGGCGTAACAGGCAACTCTCTTGTTTGGTCGAAGAAGCCGTGCTTCCCTTGGAATGCGCGGCTTTTTTATTTTCTCCGCAATGAAACAGGACGGTTATGGCAGGCAGGATCCCACAATCCTTTATCGACGATCTGCTCGTACGCACAGACATAGTCGAGCTGATCGACTCGCGAGTGCGGCTGAAAAAAGCCGGTAAGAACTACCAGGCTTGCTGCCCTTTTCATAACGAAAAAAGCCCCTCTTTTACCGTCAGCCAGGAGAAGCAGTTCTACCACTGTTTCGGTTGTGGCGCCCATGGCAATGCCATCGGCTTTGTCATGGAGTACGACGGTCTCGAATTTCCCGATGCCATCGAAGAGCTCGCCAGCATGCAAGGCATGCAGGTACCTCGCGAGCAGAGCATCGGCGGCTCGGCCAATAGCCAGCCCGCCGTCAGCAAGGATCTGTTCGAGCTGATGAACCAGATAGCCCGCTTCTACGAGAGCAATCTCAAGAGTGCCCCCCACGCGGTGGAGTACCTCAAAGGGCGCGGTCTGACCGGCGAAGTAGTCAAGCGCTTCAACATCGGTTATGCCCCAAGTGACTGGGATCAGGTACGCCGCCGCTTCGGCGCCAGCCGGGATCACGAACAGCTGCTTATCTCGGGCGGCATGCTGATCACCCGTGACAATGGCCCGGGCAGCTATGACCGTTTCCGCGATCGCATCATGTTCCCGATCCGCGACAAGCGTGGCCGGGTCATCGGTTTCGGTGGCCGGGTGCTCGGTGATGGCACCCCCAAGTACCTGAACTCGCCGGAGACCCCCATCTTCCATAAAGGGCGGGAGCTGTTCGGTCTCTACGAAGTAAAGCAGGCACACAAGGATCCACGCAGGATCCTGGTGGTGGAAGGCTACATGGATGTGGTGGCACTCGGTCAGTACGACATCGACTATGCAGTGGCGGCACTGGGCACTGCGACCACCAGCGACCATATCCACACCCTGTTTCGCACCACTGCCGAGGTGGTCTGCTGCTACGACGGTGACAATGCCGGTCGTGAAGCCGCCTGGCGCGCGCTGGATAATGCCCTCCCTCATCTGCAGGATGGCCGCGAGCTGAAGTTCGTGTTCCTGCCCGATGGCGAGGATCCCGACTCTCTGGTGCGCCAGATCGGCAAGGAGGGTTTTGAAGCCCTGCTCGATGAAGCCCAACCGTTCGCCGACTTCATGTTCGAGCGTCTCGGCCGGGATGCGGCGCTCTCCGGTGAGGCAGGCAAGTTCGAAGTGGCCAACAAGGCCGCCGAGCTTATTCGTCGCGTACCGGAAGGGTTTACCCGCGAAGGGCTGATCACTCGTCTCTCCAGCATGATGCGCTGGGGCGAGAACAAACAACGCATCGCCGAGCTCTTTGCCCGCAACAGTCAGCCCAAGGCCGAGGTCAACAAACCCAAGGCAGCCAAGCTGACGCCACTGCGGCGTGCGCTGGCACTGATGGTGCAATATCCGGCAGTAACGGCTGAGCTTCCCCCCATGCCGGAATTGGCCGGACTACGCGTACAGGGCATCAAGTTCCTGCTGCAACTGCACCAGCAGATCCTGGCACAGCCTAGTATCACAACCGGTATCCTGCTGGAACACTGGCGTGGTACCAAGGAGGGAGAGATCCTTGCTCAGCTGGCCATGCACGACCTGTTCGAGGAGATCAAACTCGATCAGGAGCCGGATATTCTGGGAGAATTGCAGGACACCTTCGTCGGCTTCATCAACCAGTTTCTGAAACAGCGGATCGAAGAATTGCAGGCCAAAGTGGCTCAGGAAGGACTAAGCTCCGAAGAAACCCAAGAGCTGATGATGCTGATAAGAGAGGTGCAAATTGAGAAAAGAAATGAGAGTGGGGCTTGATATTTGAGTGATTAGTCCCAATATGGATAACGTTGCCCGAATCGACGGGATGAAAAGCAAATTTTTTATAACCGCCTGGCCCCGACAATACTGCGGGCAGGGGTTTCTCATGACCGACGCCGCAACCAGACATAGCATGTCTGGCGGTTTTCTATTAGAATTGGCTATTTGCGCAGCAGCGCACTGTACGCGCAACCTAGCAACACCAACCGGATGAGTTCTATGGAGCAAACCCCGCAGTCTCAGCTTAAACTCCTCGTTGCCAAAGGTAAAGAACAGGGCTACCTGACCTATGCCGAGGTGAACGATCACCTCCCGCAAGACATTGTCGATTCAGACCAGATCGAAGACATCATTCAGATGATCAACGATATGGGCATTCAAGTGGTTGAAAACGCTCCGGATGCCGATGACCTTATCATGGCTGAAGGTGGTACCGCCGATGAGGACGCTGCCGAAGCAGCGGCCCAGGCTCTGGCATCTGTTGAATCTGAGATTGGTCGCACGACCGATCCCGTCCGCATGTACATGCGGGAAATGGGTACCGTCGAACTGCTGACCCGTGAAGGCGAAATCGACATCGCCAAGCGGATCGAAGACGGTATCAACCAGGTACAAAGCTCCGTAGCCGAGTACCCTGAAGCAATTACTTACCTGCTCGAACAGTACGACAAGTACGAAGCCGAGCAGCTGCGTCTCTCTGACATCATCTCTGGCTTTATTGACCCGAACGAAACTGAAGATATGGCGCCTACCGCCACGCATATCGGTTCCGAGCTCGGCGAAGACGATCTGGCCGATGAAGATGAAGAAGACGAAGAAGACGAAGATGAAGATGGCGACAGCTCTGACGACGACGGTGACGGTGGTCCGGATCCGGAAGTCGCTCGCGAGAAGTTTGGTGAACTGCGTGCCCAGTATGAAGTGACCCGCCTCTCCATTCAGAAGAATGGTCGCGCGCACGAAGATACCCAGGCCGCCATCGCCCAGCTGGCCGATGTATTCCGTCAATTCCGCCTGATGCCCAAGCAGTTCGATCGCCTGGTCAACAACATGCGTGAAATGATGGAGCGCGTCCGCGTGCAGGAACGCATCATCATGAAGCTCTGCGTTGAGCAGGCCAAGATGCCGAAGAAAACCTTCGTCGCGGCCTTCACCAACAACGAGTGTGAAACTGCCTGGTTCGAATACCAGAAGCAGGCTGGCAAAGCCTGGTCTCCTCGTCTGGTTGAAATGGACGAGGATATCCAGCGCGCCATCGGCAAGCTGCAGCAGATTGAAGAAGAGACCGGTCTGTCGATTGCTCAGATCAAGGATATCAACCGTCGCATGAGCATCGGTGAGGCCAAAGCCCGCCGTGCGAAGAAAGAGATGGTTGAGGCCAACTTGCGTCTGGTTATCTCTATCGCCAAGAAGTACACCAACCGCGGTCTGCAGTTCCTGGATCTGATCCAGGAGGGCAACATCGGTCTGATGAAGGCGGTAGACAAGTTTGAATACCGTCGTGGCTACAAGTTCTCGACCTATGCAACCTGGTGGATCCGTCAGGCTATTACCCGCTCCATCGCGGACCAGGCCCGTACCATCCGTATCCCGGTACACATGATCGAGACCATAAACAAGCTCAACAGAATCTCCCGTCAGATGCTGCAGGAGATGGGGCGTGAACCGAACCCGGAAGAGCTGGCCATGCGCATGGGCATGCCGGAAGACAAGATCCGCAAGGTACTGAAGATCGCCAAAGAGCCTATCTCCATGGAGACGCCCATCGGTGATGATGAAGATTCCCACTTGGGCGACTTTATCGAAGATACCACCCTGGCTCTGCCAGCGGATGCGGCGACCAGCGAAAGCCTGCGCAACGCCACCCGCGAAGTGCTGGCTGGCCTGACCGCCCGCGAAGCCAAGGTACTGCGGATGCGTTTCGGTATCGACATGAACACTGACCACACCCTAGAGGAAGTGGGCAAACAGTTCGACGTTACCCGTGAGCGTATTCGTCAGATCGAAGCCAAGGCACTGCGTAAACTGCGCCACCCGAGCCGCTCGGAAGTGCTGCGCAGCTTCCTGGACGAATAGTCCTGACCCTGTGTCAAACTGCTCTGCCAAAGCCCCGCCATGCGGGGCTTTGTTTTGTCTGGCATTTACCCTTGCAACCCTCTTTTCGCCCTCAATCAAGCTGGACAATTAGTCGCCAAGTGGTTGATATGCCTATAGACTGCCCTTTCCTCTTCCCCTATAATCCACGCCGCTAAACGCACAATTTGGCCCCTTAGCTCAGTTGGTCAGAGCAGTCGACTCATAATCGATTGGTCGTGGGTTCAAGTCCCCCAGGGGCCACCAAATTAGAAAAGGCCGCTCATGATGAGCGGCCTTTTTGCAATGCCCTGTGATGAGCTCGATGAGGTCATAGAAAAGACCCGCCATGGGCGGGTCTGGGCAGGGTCCGGATCAGGCGCCTCACTCAGAGACAAGGAGCCTAATGCTGAGCCTCAGGTTTGCTCATTGCTGCCGCTCTGGATGGATGAGCGACGCCCGGCGGGTAGCATCCGGGTAACCAGATTGCTGCGCTGACGCCAGGAGGTGAAGACGATGGCCAGCAGATGCAGACCAATCAGTCCCTGCAGCGCCACCACGCACCACTCATGCCACTCGTCAGCCCCCAGTTCAAATCCCGTCTCGGTATTTTGAAACCAGCCGCTGCCAGCAGTGGCCAGCACAACCAGCCAGAGCGCCCACACGGCCAGCTTGCCGCTACCGTGATGACCCGGTGCCGGAGGCTGCCGCTCACGCATCTCGCGCGCTTGCTGGCGAAAATCCTCACCACTGGGGATGAGGGCACCAAGGCGAGCGTAGCCACGGGCAAAAGTAAGCCCCCAGAGCAGACGCAAGGAGACCAGCCCAATGGCGCCGTAACCCAGCCACTCGTGCCACTCCTCCCCCGCTTCGTTAACCCAGAGGTTGCCGATGCAGACCGCCGCCAAGCCCCAATGGGTCAGGCGAACCAGCGGATCCCAGCGAAAGGACTCACCCTTTTTGCTTGGCATATTTGTGGTACTCCTTCTTCAGGTCGTTGACCTTGGCCAGATGTTCGCGCGCCTTGGCCTCATCACCCGCCTTGAGTGCGGCCAGGCTGGCGTCCAGCTCGGTCTGTACCTCATTCATCCCTTCAAGAAATTTCTCTTTCTTGGCGGCCGGCATGTTCTTCTGCTTGGCCACGTCCAGCTGGGCCTTCATCTCGTTGATGTGCTTCTCCATGGTGGCTGCATCATCAGCCTTGACGGCCTGTTTGTAGTTGAAGCCAATCTTCTTCATCGGCTGTTCCAGATCGCCCGCCACGGCAGGCAGGGTCATCAGGCCAAACATCAGGGGCAGCAGCAGGGGACGGACGGTTTTCAACATGGGATTTCCTTATTTAACGACATGCTCGAATTGTTAGGGGTACTTATGAATCCAAACAAGAATTCATCACCAGCATGATGCCATGACTCATGGTGAAACGTTTGTGAAAAATGCTGTTTTTTGTGGCAAATAGTGACAGATATGCCGCGCTTGTTTGCGCTTGGTAACTGATTGAACGCCGGTGACGCGCACCATGAGGATGGTTGAAAGCGGTAAACAGGGACAAAAAACCCCGCCGTAGCGGGGTCTGAATCAGCTGGCCAATGGCTTGCGTCAGTTACTCCTGTTCGCGAGCAATGGCGCGCCAGCCGATATCCTTGCGGTAGAAGACGCCATCCCACTTGATGCGGCCAGCGAGCTGATAGGCACGCTGCTGGGCTTCTGCCACTGTGTGGCCGAGGGCGGTGGCGCACAACACGCGGCCGCCAGCAGTCAGGCTGGTATCGCCCTCCAGGCGGGTACCGGCATGGAACACCTTCTCACCCGCCACCTCATCCACCGGCAAGCCGCTGATGGGGTGGTTGGTGCTGTAATCGCCAGGATAGCCTCCCGCCGCCAACACCACGCCGATAGCGGCGCGGGGATCATAGATGGCCTCTTTCTGATCCAGCTTGCCTGCGCAAGCGGCCAGACAGAGCTCCACCAGATCGGACTGCATCCGCAGCATGATGGGCTGGGTCTCGGGATCGCCGAAACGGCAGTTGAACTCGATCACCTTGGGATTGCCTGCACCGTCGATCATCAGACCGGCGTAGAGGAAACCGGTGTAGACATTGCCTTCGGCCGCCATGCCGCGCACGGTCGGCATGATCACCTGCTCCATCACGCGTCGATGTACCTCGGCGGTCACCACAGGCGCCGGGGAGTAAGCCCCCATGCCGCCGGTGTTGAGGCCGGTATCACCATCGCCAACCCGCTTGTGATCCTGACTGGTGGCCATCGGCAGTACGTGCTCGCCATCGACCATGACGATGAAGCTCGCCTCTTCACCCTCCAGAAACTCCTCAATCACCACCCGGGAGCCCGCTTCGCCAAAGGCATTGCCGGAGAGCATGTCGCGCACCGCGTCTTCCGCTTCCTGCAAGGTCATGGCGACAATCACCCCCTTGCCTGCCGCCAGACCATCGGCCTTGATGACGATGGGGGCCCCCTTCTCGCGCAAGTAGTCGAGCGCAGGCTCCACTTCGGTGAAGTTCTGGTACTCGGCGGTCGGAATGGCGTGACGGGCCAGGAAATCCTTGGTGAAAGCCTTGGAGCCTTCCAGCTGGGCAGCGGCAGCGGTCGGGCCAAAGATCGGCTGACCGGCAGCGCGGAAGGCATCCACCACCCCTTTCACCAGCGGCGCTTCCGGCCCGACGATGGTGAGGCCGACCTGCTTCTCTTTGGCAAAGGCCAGCAGCCCTTCGATATCGGTCGCCTCGATGGCAACGTTCTCGACACCCGGCTCAAGCTGGGTGCCCGCATTGCCCGGCGCCACAAAAACGTGACGTACCAGTGGGGAGTGTTTGGCCTTCCAGGCCAGGGCGTGTTCGCGGCCACCGTTGCCAATGATCAGTACTTTCATCGTATCGCTCGCTTCTATTTGTGGTCACTGGACGGCCACCCGGGCCGTCAGTCAGCGGAAATAGTCAGTTGAAAAGAGACAACAAAAGGGCCGCCATCGGCAGCCCCTGACCCATCAATGACGGAAATGGCGCATGTTGGTGAAGACCATGCACATACCGTGTTCGTCGGCGGCATCGATCACCTCCTGATCGCGCATCGAGCCACCCGGCTGGATCACGCAGGAGATACCAGCCTGAGCGGCAGCATCGATACCGTCGCGGAACGGGAAGAAGGCATCGGAGGCCATCACGGAGCCCGCCACGGTCAGCCCTTCGTCCGCCGCCTTGATACCGGCGATTTTGGCCGAATAAACACGGCTCATCTGGCCTGCACCGACGCCGATGGTCTGGCCATCTTTGGCGTAGACAATGGCGTTGGATTTGACGAACTTGGCCACTTTCCAGCAGAACAGCAGATCCTGCAGCTCGGCCTCGGTCGGCTGGCGCTTGCTGACCACGGTCAGGTCACCCAGCGTCACCATGCCGAGATCCCG
The DNA here is from genome assembly GCF_040907905.1 of Aeromonas sp. s13. Classification (NCBI taxonomy): domain Bacteria; kingdom Pseudomonadati; phylum Pseudomonadota; class Gammaproteobacteria; order Aeromonadales; family Aeromonadaceae; genus Aeromonas; species Aeromonas sp. s13. The sequence goes on from NZ_JBFOCS010000057.1 coordinate 9,580, forward strand.
CTCCTGTACCAGCAGGCCGCCGTTGACGCGCTTGAGGTCAAAGCCTTGCGCCGGTGCCGTCCACTGACCGCATTCGAGCAGACGCACGTTCTGCTTGGCGGCGACCGCATCACGGGCTGCTTGGCTGACGGTCGGGGCGATGATCACTTCGACAAACTGGCGGGCCACGATGGCTGCCGCAGTGGCACCATCCAGCTCACGGTTGAAGGCGATGATGCCGCCGAAGGCGGAGGTGGGGTCGGTCTGGTAGGCGCGATCGTAGGCACTCAGCAGGTCGCTACCGATGGCCACACCGCAGGGGTTGGCATGCTTAACGATGACGCAGGCCGGCTCGTCGAACTCCTTAACACACTCCAGCGCCGCATCGGTATCGGCGATGTTGTTGTAGGAGAGCGCCTTGCCCTGCAACTGGGTAGCGCTGGAGACAGAACCCGGAGCGGCATGCTCTTCGGCGTAGAAGGCGGCTGCCTGATGGCTGTTTTCGCCGTAACGCATGTCCTGCTTCTTGATGAACTGGCTGTTGAAGGTGCGCGGGAAACGGGACTCCTCGTCACCCTCCTTGTTGTCACCGTAGGAAGGAACCATGGTGCCGAAGTAGTTGGCGATCATGCCGTCGTAGGCGGCGGTGTGCTCGAAGGCTGCGATGGCCAGATCGAAACGGGTCGCCAGTTTCAGGCTGTTGCCGTTGGCATCCATCTCGCGAATAACCCGATCATAGTCAGCAGCTTTGACGACGATAGCAACATCTTTGTGGTTTTTGGCAGCAGAACGCACCATGGTTGGGCCGCCGATGTCGATGTTCTCGACCGCATCCGCCAGGGTGCAGCCCGCTTTGGCCACGGTGGCAGCAAAGGGGTAGAGGTTGACGACAACCATGTCGATGGGGGAGATAGCGTGCTGGGCCATGATGGCGTCATCCTGATCCCGACGGCCGAGGATGCCGCCATGAACCTTGGGATGCAGGGTCTTGACCCGGCCATCCATCATTTCAGGGAAACCCGTGTAGTCGGAGACCTCGGTCACCGGCAGACCCGCCTCGCCAAGCAGCTTGGCGGTACCGCCCGTGGAGAGCAGGGCAACACCACGCTCGTTGAGTGCCTTGGCAAATTCCAGAATGCCAGTTTTGTCAGACACACTCAGCAGTGCACGGCGAATGGGTCGAGCTTGTTCCATCACACTATCGTCCTCAACATAACGGGGACCGTTCCATGGGAGGCGAGGCTCAACACAGAGAGTCCCCAAATAAATGGAAGTGGGGGATTTCGCAAACCACTCTCGCCCCGACATCCGGCAAAAGCGTTTTAGGAAATGCCCGCTTGGTGCGGCGCTCTGTTATGGGCGCGTATTCTACACAAAAAATGTGACCTGTGGTGGATTTTTTGAAACGGCAAAGCCTTATTTGGCGCGGCGTTAAACGTTTTCCACTTGATTTTCTCGAAACGTTTTCACTTTCAGTGTTTTATGGGAAAAAGGGTCGCCAGGAGATGTTTATCTGCCCCTTTTATGCCCTTGGCTGGCAATCCATGGGCAAAGGGGTGATAGTGGATTCCGGTTTTTGTGGCGGCATACATTCAAGTGGAGAGAGAGCATGTATCGGATCGGTGAACTGGCCAAGGCGTGCGGGGTCAAGGCAGATACCCTGCGTTTTTACGAGAAGAACGGGCTTATCTCACCGGGGATCCGCAACGAATCCGGCTACCGCCTCTACAGTGAACAGGACAAGCGGCGGCTGGAGTTCATCATTCGCGCCAAGTCGGTGGGCTTCTCGCTGGCCGATATCGGCGAGCTGCTCGATCTCGATACCAACAAGGCCAAAGTCACCTGTCAGGAGGTAAAAGCGGTAGCTGACACCAAGCTGGCCCAGGTGGAGCAGAAGATCATCGAACTGACCCGCTTTCGCGACAACCTGCGCGAGCTCTCTAATATCTGCTGCGGCGGCCCCCGCTCGGCGGAGCACTGCGCCATTCTGGAAACGCTGGAGTCGGGAGCACCCGCTCATCACGAGCATCATAACCACGATGAGCATGACCACGTTGGCTGACGGCACCAGCCCGCTCATTGCTCCAGCGGCTATTTGGTGACAAAATCGCCGCGTTTTTAACCTCTTCCGCAATCAAAAATCGAGATCTTTGCCAAATGCAAAGTCTCTTTAACTAAGGGTTATGAAATAGATGAATGCTCAAGCTTATCAGTTAGCTCAATCTGCAATTGCTGATTTAAAAAGTGCAGTTTATTTAGCCCTTGAAGCATCAGGTGATACTGGGCTCACGAATGCAGAACTGGGTCGTTCGTTAGGCATTTATGGCGGACATGTGGGGCATGAGGGCCATATTTCAAGAACGTTACTGGGACTCTTAGAAAATGAAGGTGTAGTGGTTCAAGTAGCAGACACTAAACGCTGGTTTTTGAAGAAGTTTAAGTAGGCAAAACCAATGAGGATTAGTTGTGACTAAGAACAGAAATAAACAGATGAATGAAACTACCGATATCATCTATGCCCATCAGCGCGGCGAGATAAAGGATAACCATCTGCACGCCCTGCTCTCCGATCCGCTGTTTCGCAGCCGGGTCGAGCGCAACAAGAAGGGCAAGGGAAGTTACCAGCGCAAGGCCAAATTTGGCAAGCGGTGGGAGCCCGGCCAACAGCAGATGATCAGCGTCTGCTGCTGAGCGGGCTTCTACCGACCATAAACAATCAGGGCGCCATTGGCGCCCTGATTGTTATCTCGAAACACGGTTAGCCAAAACAGGCTCACGACCTGTCGCGAGAAGCTGTCAGCAAGGTGAAGAGCCGCGCAGGAACCGGAGCGTATAGACATACGTGAGGCTTCCGAGCAGCGCATGAACCTTGATCACGGCTTCGCAGCCAGATCGCGAACCCGTTTTCACTCATCCATAAAGAGTTCGAGCAATACGTTCAGATAGCGATGGCCGAGAGAAGTGAGCTGCCAGCTATCTCCCAGATCCTCGATCAGCTCCTTGCTTTGGGCAATGGTCAGCACCGTCTCCACCCGCTCCAGCGGCAGGCCGGTATAGGCCTCGAACTCCGCCTTGGGGGCCGGTTCAAACAGGCGGAAGCGGTTCATAAAGTATTCGAGCGGCAGATCGTCTGCCGTCACCTGCCACTGCTCGTCCAGATAGGGGCGACTCTTGTCCAGATATCCTTTCGGATGCTTCACCTTGGCGGTGCGCAGGATCTGCTGATCCGCAAGATCGGTCACCTTGCCGTGGGCGCCACAGCCGATCCCCAGATAGTCACCAAAGCGCCAGTAGTTAAGGTTGTGATGGCACTGGTAGCCCTCTTTGGCGTAAGCCGAGATCTCGTACTGGCGATAACCGCTGGCGGTGAGCATGGCGTGACCCTGCTCGTAGATGTCCCACAGAGTGTCATCTTCCGGCAGCTTGGGCGGTTTGGAGGCAAAGGCCGTGTTCGGCTCTATGGTAAGCTGATACCAGGAGAGGTGCGGCGGGGCGCAGTCGATCGCCTGCTGCAGGTCATAAAGGGCATCGTCCAGACTCTGATCCGGCAGACCGTGCATCAGATCCAGATTGAAGGTAGGCAACTTGATGGCATGGGCCAGTGCGGCGGCCTTGCGCGCCTCTTCCGGGCCGTGAATGCGGCCGAGGCGGGTGAGCTTCTCCTGCTGAAAGCTCTGCACCCCGATGGAGATACGGTTGATGCCGGCGCGCTGGAAACCGGCGAACTTCTCCGCCTCCACCGTGCCCGGGTTGGCCTCCATGGTGATCTCGCAATCTGCGGTGAGCGGAATGCGGGCCCGTACCCCGTCCAGCAAGGTTTGCATCGCCTCCACCGTCAACAGGCTGGGGGTGCCGCCGCCGATAAAGATCGAGGAGATCGGCCGCCCCTGCGCCCACTTCAGATCCTGATCCAGATCCTCCAGCAGGGCGGCGACATATTCGAGGTGAGGCAACTCCCCCTTCTGGGCATGGGAGTTGAAGTCACAATAAGGGCACTTCTGGACGCACCAGGGCACATGAATATAGAGAGAGAGCGGCGGCAGTTGCAGCATGGGGCTTCCAATAAAACGGGGGCTCAAGGCCCCCATTGTAGATGACTATGTGTAATTGACCGTGTGTAACCGACAAGGTGGCGAAGTGACTCAGTGCGCCGCAGCCAGCGCCGCTTTGAGCTTGGCCAGCGCCTGACCGCGATGGCTCAGCTGGTTCTTCAGCTCGGCGGGCATCTGGGCGGCGGTGCAGTCGTGATCCGGCACGAAGAATACCGGGTCATAGCCAAAGCCATGTTGACCGCGCGGCTCGTCGATGATCATCCCTTCCCAGCTCGCCTGACAGATGATGGGAGTGGGATCGTCGGCGTGGCGCATATAGACCAGCACACACCAGAAGCGGGCGCTCTTCAGATACTCGGGGGCACCTTGCAGCTCACCGAGCAGCTTCTCGATGTTGGCCTTGTCGCCAGCACCCACACCGGCAAAGCGGGCGGAGTAGACGCCGGGGCGCCCTTGCAGCAGATCGACTTCCAGACCGGAATCATCGGCCACGGCGGGCAGACCGGTAATGCGGGCGGCGTGGCGGGCCTTGATGATGGCATTCTCGACGAAGGTGGTGCCGGTCTCATCGGCATCGGAGACCGCAAACTCGCTCTGTGGGATCACCTGGATCTTCATATCGGCCAGCATGGCGGCCAATTCCTTCACCTTTTTCTGGTTACCTGTTGCCAGGACAAGCTTGTTCATCGAGCACCTCCGCAAAAATAATCTGCGCATTCTATGCGGCGCAAGCGTTTAGTAAAAGCGTCAATTACACCCGCTGTGATGGGGTTACGGGGGATTTGCCGCCATCGAATAACCAGCTTTTTAATACATGTTTCCATAATGGAATAACCAAAGTGATTAAATACCATTTCTATTCATTACTGTGAGTCAGTAGACTCGCGCCCCAATTCATTAACCTGGCTGACTAAAGAGGTGACAGATGCCATTGATACTTTTACTCGTACTACTGGTGCTGTTCAGTCCGCTGGCTATCGACATCTATCTGCCCGCCATTCCGCAGATGGCCGAGCAGCTAGGCGCCGAAGTAACTCTGATGCAGGGCACTATCACCTGGTTCCTGTTCAGCATGGGGCTGGGGCAACTGCTAGTCGGACCGCTGGCCGATCGCTACGGTCGCAAGCCCATCGCGCTGGGCGGCGTGCTGCTCTATGGCCTGAGCGCGCTAGGGGCCGGTTTTGCCGCCAGCCTAGGCGAATTGATGCTGGCCCGGGTGCTGCAGGGCTTCGGCGCCTGCGCTACTTCGGTCGCCGCCTTCTCGGTGGTGCGTGACAGCTACGGCCCGAAAAAGAGCGGTCAGATGATCTCCTACCTCAATGGCGCCATCTGCTTTATTCCTGCGCTGGCGCCCCTGCTCGGTGGCTGGCTCACCGCCAAGGCGGGCTGGTCTGCCAACTTCTGGTTTATGGCCGGTTATGCGCTCATCGTCGGCAGCTGGTTGATGTGGCGGATGCCGGAGACCCGCCCGGAGGAGACCCGTAGCGAAGGCGCCCTCATCAGCTGGTCTCGCTACAGCCCGGTACTGCGCTCCCCCAGCTTCCTGTTCAACGCGGCGCTGTGCATGCTGGCGATGGCGGTGATCCTCGCTTATGTCACCGCCGCACCGGTGCAGCTGATGGTGAAACTGGGGCTCGATATGAGCGGCTTTAGCTACTGGTTTACCGCCAACGCCGCCCTCAACATTCTGGCCTGCTTCATGGCGCCGCGCTTTATCGCCAAGGTGGGTCCAAGACGCACCCTGCGCATCGGCCTGCTGGTGTTGATGCTTTCGGCCATCACCCTGACTCTGGCCATGCACATCGAACATCCGCTGGCGATGATGGGGCCGGTATTCCTCTCCAGCATCGGCTTTGCCATGATTCTGGGCGCTGCCGCCGGGATGGCGCTGGCACCGTTCGGCCACTGCGCCGGTACCGCAGCGGCCCTGCTCGGCCTGTTTCAGATGAGCGGCTCCGGCGCCCTGGTTGGTCTGACCGGCGCCCTGATGCACGACCCGCTCAGCCAGCTGGCACTGCATATGTGGCTACTGCTGCCGCCTCTGGTGATGCTGATGACTCGGCGCGGCCGCCGCTTGTGTTTGCAATAAATCCTGTGCTCTGATGGGCACACTCAGGGGGCCATCGGCCCCCTTCTCGTTTGTATCGCCTTTACAATGAATGGCCATCCGGCAGAGAGCCCGCGATGGCAACCCCACTCACTCGATGTCAGCGGAGAACTCCCGATGAGCCACACTCTCAACGCAGCCCTGGTGGGCTATGGCTTTGCAGGCAAGACCTTCCACGCCCCCTTCCTCTCCACCACGCCGGGCTTGTCCCTGAGTTGGGTGGTGAGTCGCGATGCCGCCAAGGTGCAGGCCGATCTGCCCGACTGCCGGGTCGGTTCACTGGAGGAGGTGCTAAGCGATGAGACCGTCGATCTGGTGGTGATCGCCACCCCCAACGACACCCATGCCCCCCTCGCCCGCCAGGCGCTACTGGCAGGCAAACATGTGGTGATCGACAAGCCCTTTGCACTGGATCTGGCCGAGGCGCAAGCACTGGTCGAACTGGCCGAAAAGCAGCAGCGACTGCTCAGCATCTTCCACAACCGCCGTTGGGACGGGGATTTCCTTACCGTGCGCCGTTTGATTGCCGAGGGGACGCTGGGACAGATCGCCCAGTTCGAATCCCACTTCGATCGCTATCGCCCCGAGGTGCGCCAGCGCTGGCNGGGTGGCCCGGGTTCCGGCCTCTGGTTCGATCTCGGCCCTCACGTGCTAGATCAAGCATTGCAGTTGTTCGGCCAACCGGACTGGTTGCAGGCCGATCTGGCCGAGCAGCGCCCCGGCGCACTGGCGGACGACTACTTCCATGTGGTGCTGGGTTACGGTGCTCTGCGGGTTATTCTGCATGGCAGCTGTCTGGTCTCGGCCACCATGCCGCGTTTCATCGTCCACGGCAACCAGGGTTCGTTCGTGAAATTCGGTATGGATGTGCAGGAAGACCAGCTCAAGCTGGGCAAGCGGCCACCGGCGGCGGATTGGGGCATGGATAGTGAACCCGGTCAGCTCAGCCGCATTGTCGATGGTCAGTTGCAGCAGCAGAGCGTGGTGGGTGAGGCCGGGGATTATGGCGCCTACTATCGCGGTGTCTGCGCCGCCATCAAGGGCGAGGGAAGCAACCCGGTGCCAGCAAGTGAAGCGCTGGCGGTGATGGCGCTGCTGGATCTGGCCCGTCAGAGCCACCTTGAGGGAAAACGGCTGCCCTGTCAGAAGCTGTCTGACTAAGGTGCGGGTCTTCGGCCGCGCTTGACCAACCTTGACCTTGTCAAACCGCCACAAGATGGTAGCAAAGTGGTGCTTTATTGTGCAATTAGTATCATTTAACGGCATCTTGTATTGATATCAGTCGTTGCAGTGGAGCTTTTTATCCACGGCACGAAAAAATGTCATTGTGATATCCGTTTTCATCGGTAACTAATGGGGCTATATTGCGCCCGCCTGCTGCCTCCCGGCTTCTTGTTTCAATACCGGGCAACGGTGGGCGCTGTGATGGTTGCACAGACCATCTCTCCATCTTTTTTTGAGGGAATGCACATGAACAAAGTACTGGTAGCCGGTATCCTGGGTCTGATGTTGACTGCTTGCGGTCAGAAAGAAGAAAAAGCTGCCGCTCCTGCTGCTGCTCCTGCCGCCGAAGTTGCTGCCACTGTAGAAAAAGCCGCTAGCGAAGCCACCTCTACCGTAGAGAAGGCCACCTCCGAAGCGACTGCAACCGTAGAAAAAGCTGCTACCGAAGCCGCTACCAAGGTTGAAGCTGCAGTGAGCGATGCCAAGGCCAACTAAGCCTGCACCTCATTCGAAGACGGGTCCGAAGGCAACTTCGGGCCCGTTTTTTTATCTGTCGTTCAGGAGGCCGGATTAATCAGCGAGGTGAGGATGTGATCCTCCCAGCGGCCATTGATCATCAGATACGCCCGCGCGAATCCCTCCCGCTCGAAGCCAAGCCGCTCCAGCAGGGCGCCACTGCGCTGATTGGCAGGCATATAGCAAGCCATGATGCGATGCAGATCGTGCTCCCGAAACAGGTAGTCGATGGCGGCTGACAGCACCTCTCCCATCACCCCCTGCCCCTGATGCTGCTGGTCGATGGCATAGCCCAGATGACACGCCTTGAAGACCCCCATCAGGATATTGCTGAAGTTGCAGGTGGCGATCACCCGCTCGCCAGCCGGATCGAGGGCCACCAGATTGACGCCGGTGCCGTTGAAGAACTGGCTGTAGCTGTCCTGCAGCCGGGCATGCCAGTAAGAGAGGGTGTAGAAGTGCTCGTCGCGCAGCGGCTCCCACGGGGTAAGGTGGTCGCGGTTGCGCCGGTAGAAGTCGAGCATCATGGGGGCCTGATCCGGCGACAGTATGGTCAGGTGGGTGCGGGCCGTCTTGATATGTGGCAGCGCCATCAGGACTCCCTCTGCCTTAACCACTCATCGCGCAGCAAGCTGTAGTGGGTATGGTCCACAATCCGGTTGCCCAGACGCTCTGCGCGCCGGGTCACCCCCTCCAGCTGCATCCCGAGCCGCTCACAGACGGCTCTGCTGGGCTCGTTATCGGTGGCGGCGCTGATCTCCACCTTCTCCATCCCCATCTCTTCGAAGGCGTGGTGGATCAGGGCCTGACAGGCCCGGGTGATGATGCCGTTACCCTGCCAGCGCTCCGCCAGCCAGTAACCGATGACCACCTTGCCAAGGTCGTGATCGATGCTGTTGTAACCGATTACGCCGACCACCTCCCCCTGATACTCGATGGCGGTGGTGAGCCCCTCGCCCCGGGCGAACTTCTCGATGGCACTGCGAATGAAGAGGGCGCTGTCAACGGGGCGCTGGATCAGTGGCGGCCAGGGTAGCCACTGGGAGAGGTACTCCCGGTTGTCATTGCAGAGGGCAAACAGTTCGCTCGCCATATCGGGCTGCAAGAAGAGCAGCGCAAGCTCGTCGTCCAACTGCCATGAAAACATGGGATTCTCCTTTCAAATCAGTGATCAAATCGAAAGCCAGCACCCAATGTAGCCAATCGCCACTGGCCGCGCCAGCCACTTTTACGGCCCTCCTCCGGCAGGCTTCGCAGAGGGTGACTGCGCACGATCTCTCCTCCCTCAAAAGAGGAGGGTAGGTGTCTGAAACCGGATAATGCTCTCCACATGACGCCGATAAATGCCCCCCAAATGGCACTTTGGCAGATCCTGCTACCCCTTTGTGCTGCGCTGTCACTTTTGACAGGGGGCACTTTCCCCCACCGGCACTAGCTTCAAAACGCCCGACCTTCGGTCGGTTTATCAACCTCATCGATTTAAGGAAAGAAGAGATGAATAAAATTTATCTGGCCGTTGCGCTGGCCTGCTGGGGAAGCGCCGCACTGGCGGCGCAAGAGGTAGAGATCAACGTAACGGCAAACGGCATCCGGGCCATGACAGGCCTCAGTGCCGCGAGTGGTACCTTGCAGCTGGAAGATGGCGAGTTTCGTCAGGTGCGGGTGGTCAAGCTGCCCAACGGCCAGCAGCGGATCCGCTACGAGCAGGTCTGGAACGGCATCCCGGTAATGGGTCAGGTGGTGGTAGCTGACAAGAGCCTGAACGGCCAGCTGCAACAGGCCAGCGGGCGCATGCTGCGCCAGATCGATCAGGATGTGGCAAGCCCGGTCGCCACCCTCTCGCCACAGGATGCCGCCAGCAAGGCCAAGGTGGGCAGCAAGGGGAGCAACGAGCAGGTCAAACTCTACGTGATGCAGGATGAGAACGGGCTGGCCCGGCTGGTTTATCAGGTCTCCTTCATCGCCGAAGGTGACAAGCCGAGCCGCCCCTTCGTCATTCTTGATGCCCAGAGCGGTGAGGAGCTCAAACGCTGGGAGGGAATCAACCACAAGGATGCCACCGGCCCGGGGGGCAACATCAAGACCGGCAAATACTTTTACGGCACCGACTTTGGCCCGCTCATCGTCGATGACAACTGCCGGATGACCAGCCCCAACGTCGATACCATCAACCTCAACCACGCCACCTCTGGCGGTGCCATCCACCAGTTCACCTGCCCGGAGAACCGGGTCAAGGAGATCAACGGCGCTTACTCGCCCCTCAACGACGCCCACTACTTTGGCAACGTGGTGTTCGACATGTACCGCAACTGGTACAACACAGCGCCCCTCACCTTCAAACTGAAGATGCGGGTTCACTACAGCAAGAATTACGAAAATGCCTTCTGGGATGGCAGCCAGATGACCTTCGGTGACGGCGCCACCACCTTCCACCCGCTGGTAAGCCTCGATGTGGCGGCCCACGAGGTGAGCCACGGCTTTACCGAGCAGAACTCCGGGCTGATCTATTCAGGACAATCCGGTGGCATCAACGAGGCCTTCTCCGATATGGCGGGGGAAGCGGCCGAGTTCTACATGAAGGGGAGCAACGACTGGCTGGTTGGCGCCCAGATCTTCAAGGGCAACGGCTCACTGCGCTACTTCGAGGATCCGACCCGGGATGGCAGATCCATCGGCCATGCGGCAGATTATCAGGAGGGGATGGATGTACACCACAGCTCAGGGGTCTACAACCGTGCCTTCTACCTGCTCGCAACCAGCAGCGGCTGGAACACCCGCAAGGCATTTGAAGTCTTCTTGCTGGCCAACCGCCTCTACTGGGGCGCCAACACCAACTACCAGCAAGGGGCCTGCGGCGTCAGCCGGGCGACCGCCGATCTGGGTTACAGTCAGGCGGATGTAGCACGGGCCTTCCAGACCGTCGGGGTCGATGCCAGCTGCGGCAGCACGCCGCCACCAAGCGACAACGTTCTGCAAAACGGCGTGCCGGTGAGCAACCTCGCCGCCAGCAAGGGTGGCAAGCTCAACTACACCCTGAACGTACCGGCGGGCACCAGATCGCTGCAGATCAGCAGCAGCGGCGGCGCCGGAGATGCCGACCTCTACGTCCGCTTTGGCAGCGCCCCCACCAGCAGCAGTTACGACTGCCGTCCCTACAAGGGGGGCAATAACGAAAGCTGCTCGTTCACCAATCCCAAGGCGGGCACCTGGCATGTGCAGCTGTCAGGGTTTTCCGCGTTCAGTGGCGTAACCCTCAAGGCCAGCTACTGACCCACCCGATGCGGGCCTTGTCCCGCATCGCTCTACTCATTGCGCCACCGTTTCGCCAGCGTGCGAGCGGTGGCCAACACGGTTTCCCTAGCCGGGTTGGGCCGCTTGCCACCGCGCCACGCCATCATCACATCCCAATGCTCCTGCGGCAGATTGCGCACATCGAGCCTGACCAGCCGCCCCACCTCCAGATCCCGCTTGATGGCCAGCTCCGGCATCAGGGTGATAAACCCGTGTTCCAGCGCCAGATCCCGCGCAGCACTGGCGGGTTGCACCGCATGCAGGGGGCTGGCCGCCCGCCGCAGCCGCCGCAACTGCTGGATAAAGACGTCACACCCCGGCCCCCATACCTGAGGCGCCAGCCGCTGGTCGGCAATATCCTCCAGGGTGAGGCCGTGACAACCGGCCAGCGGATGCAATGGCGAGGCGATAGCGATAATGGGAGAGCAGCAAAGCAGCTCCATCTGCAGGCCAGCAACCGGCGGGCGCTTGAGCACAAAGCCGATATCGGCCTCGCCGGTCAGCAGCGACTGCATGATCTCGCCGGAGTGATCCGTGGTGCAGCGGATTTCGAACGGCTCATCCACCAGCTCCATCAATAGCGAGCCAAACACCACCGAAGTGAGGGATGGCAGGCTGGAGAGACGGATACAAGGCAGCGCAGGCGCCCCCTGCAGTGCCAGCCGCCCTTCGCTCAGGATCGCCAGCGCAGAGCGGGCCGATGGCAGAAACTCCTCGCAGGCACGGGTCGGCGTCACCCCGCGTCGATGACGCTGAAACAGCGGCGCCCCGAGGCTCTCCTCCAGCTGGGCAATCCGCTGGCTCACCAGCGGCTGTGACCAGCCACGAATGGCCGCAGCCTGACTAAAACTGCCCAGCTCGGCCACATCCAGCAACAGTTGCAGATCGTCCAGATCCATAGACATAAATAATCCTGATATGAAATATAGGTAGTTGTCGTCTACCACTATATCTAAACCCTCTCCAGAATGAAGTTATCTGTAAATGAGAGGGCGTTATGGTCGATAGGGCGAGGTTTTGGGGACGCTGGTTTCTGGCGCTGGATACCACACTGGTGATCCTGGGTTTCTTTGTGGTGATGCCGATGATCAGCCTGCGCTTCGTCGATCAACTCGGCTGGGCGGCCGGTCTGGTGGGGCTGGCCCTCGGCCTGCGCCAGCTGACCCAGCAGGGACTGGGGATCTTCGGCGGCTCCCTCGCTGACCGCTTTGGCGCCCGCCCGCTCATCGTCACCGGCATGCTGTTGCGCGCCGTCGGCTTTGCCACCCTGGCCTGGGCCGACAGCGGCGCCATGCTGATTTTCTCCTGCTTCCTCTCCGGACTGGGCGGTTGCCTGTTCGACCCGCCACGGGCGGCACTGGTGATCAAATTTACCCGTCCCCATGAGCGGGGCCGCTTTATCTCCCTGCTGATGATGCTGGAGAGCGCAGGCGCCGTCACCGGTGCCCTGCTCGGCAGCTGGCTGCTGCGCTTTGACTTCACCTACGTCTGCCTGCTGGGGGCCGGACTCTTCACCCTGGCGGCTCTCTGCAACTGGACCCTGTTGCCCGCCTACCGCCTCTCGGTCAAACCGACTCCGATGCGGGAAGGGTTGGGGCAGGTGCTGGCGGATCGCGCCTTCTGCCGACTGGTGCTGATCTTAAGCGGCTACTACATGCTGTGGGTACAGGTGATGCTGATTTTCCCCATTCTGGTCAAGCAGCTCTCCGGCACAACCACTGCAGTGGGCTGGATGTACAGCCTGGAAACGGCGCTGTCACTGGCGCTGCTCTACCCTATCGCCCGTTTCAGCGAGCGGCGCTATCGGCTGGAGAGCCGGCTGATGGCAGGTATCCTGCTGATGACAGTGGGGATCGGGCTGGTCGCTTTCGTCAGCACCCTCTCCGGCATCTTCGTACTGCTGGCCTGCTTCTATCTGGGGATCATCATCTGTGAACCGGCCCGGGAGACCCTGATGACCCGGCTGGCCAACCCCACAGCCCGCGGCAGCTACATGGGCTTCAGCCGCCTCGGACTGGCGCTGGGGGGCATGACCGGCTACGTGGGCGGCGGCTCCCTCTATGACTTCTCGCTGCAACAGGGACAACCTGCCCTCCCCTGGCTGGTGCTGGGCACCATAGGCGTCGCCACCATGTTGCTGCTCGCCCGCTGCTTCTCCCGCCGCCCGGAGCTGGCTATCAGAGCCGCCTGACGAGCATCCTGCGGCAGCCCAATCATAGGAGCTGTCGTTCGTCCTTTCCCGCCATAATTGCGGACAGCACTGACAGAGCGTGCCGCCACACCATGAAATACTCTTCCCAACACTTGGCAAAAGGGAGAGCCCACCATGTCACACCACCCTGTTTATCACTGGATCGCCCGCCTCTCCGGTACGCAGGTCCCTGCGGCCCCGGATGAGAAAAACCGGATCTTTCTGTTGCTGGATCCGCAGAATAGAGAGTGGTGGCTGGAAGTCGCTCCCGATGAGAGCGTGCTGCTCATCACCACTCCGATGACAGGCCAGCTGGATGCCAATCATCTGACCCCCGCCAACCTGCAACACTGGCTGAGCCTCAATAGCGAGGTCGCTCTGATGGGTGGCACCTGGCTCGGGTTGGATGGCGATATGCCAATCCTCACCCTCTACGCCCAGATTTTTCTCGCTCACTGCGATGAACTACTGCTCGACAACCTGATGGGTCAACTTGTCGGACTGGCTCATGACCTCACCCCCCGACTCTACGCAGCAGAGCTGTGAGCAAGGAGCTCATCATGAAGATCGACCACAGCGCCCCACTTGCAGCTATCGCAATGCCACCCAGCCACCAGAGCAATCCCGGCCATCGCCTGATTAACCTGTTTCGCAATCTGACCGCCCCCACCGCCGAACGGGCTGAACTGACACTTCCGCCCCCACCAGCCCTGACACCAGATAGCCAGCAGTTGCTGAACCATGAACTGCGCAAGGGGCTCTCGGGCTATCTGGCACAGCACCCCGAACAGCAAACCGCGCTGGATGAATTGCTGAGCGCTGGACAGATGCGCAATGAACTCGGCAAACCGACGCTGGCGAAAACCGATCCCATGGCCCACCTGGTCACCCTGCTCAACCAGCTAAAAAAACTGCCGGACGGCAAAACATTCATCCAGACCCTGGTCAAAGATCCCACCGGTGAGATCGGGCGCTATATCACTCTCAAGGGCGCCTTTGGCAGCAAATCCTGCCAGTTACGCAGCCAACCACTTCCATCGCGATCCTTGCGCGAACCCGAACTGCTGCAACTGGCGCAGGAGCTAAAACAGGTGCTGCAACACTATCTGGACGCCGACCCGGCCAAACGTGAGCGCCACACCGCCTATCTGCGAGGCTATCTGCAACAGCCCGAGATCGGCCGCTATCTTGGCTTGCTCGATACACCCAGGGGTGTACAGGTCAAGATCAACGCCCTTCCCTCCCGCAAGGAGGAGGCTGCACCCCTGATAAACCGTCTGCTGGCCTGTCATGGCCGTGGTGCGCTCTATCACGCCTTCGCCCAAGCGAGCGTGCGGGAAAGCATTCTGGGTCGTCACTTCAAACTCGAAGGGATACTGGAGTTCAACTTCACTGTACGGGCCACACCGCTACCGCCAGCAGCGCTTGCCACCCCCACTGCAGCACCAAGCGATGATCTGCCCAATCCAACGATCGAGCTGCAGAAGGAGGCCCAGCGAAGGCAGCAGGAGGCACAGGAACATCTCAAGCTGGAGCAGGAGATCACACGCCAACTGGCCAATCGCCCAGCCTGTCAGGCCCTGGCAAAACTGACCAGAGCAGCCGCCAACCTGCAAGCCGAACTGGATGGCCAGCATCTGCCCCCGGCAGTTCCGATCCCGGCAACCCGTGTCGATTTGGCAATCCTGGCCCGGTTATCCCTCCCCCAGGTGCGAGAGCTGGCACAGCAGCTCAAGGAGGAAAACAACCACTACCTGCAGCAAGTCGAGGCTAACACCCTGAATCTGCCGACCCACTCAGATGCAGATCGGTTTTCCTCCCATACCCTAGATATGTTGGGAGTCACGCTCACCCAGCCCTACTTCAAGGTGCTGGACGAGGGTATTCAGGCGCTACGGCAACCAGCTACCAGCCGTACCGCCCGCTTGCTTGGCTGGTTACTGCCATCCCAGGCCAGAATGCGCCAGCTCAAGCAAGAGCAGAGCATCGGCAGATTGCACGAACTGCGTCAGGTCATCTCCATGTTGCAGTTACAGGGCGGTAGCTGGCAGGGCTCCGACCGTTCGGGCTGGGCCAAACAGCTGCTGGCTCGCACGCTGGAGCAAGCCATGCCCACCCCATGGCAACTGGGGCCGTTTCGGATCAAGGCAGGGCTTCACCAGTGGCAGACCAGATTGAATGATTGGGGCATTCCGACCGCCAAAGGCTGATAGCAGGCCATCACCGCAGCTAATCCTGATCCGATCCAGTGACACAGGGTTAGTCTGCTCCACCTCCCCCATACAAACATGACGGAGAAAAAAGTTGCGAGTTACAACTTTTACGCTATTTTAGTTGTCATGCACAACTAAAAAGGAACCCACGATATGGATCCCCGTCCCCTGCGCGCCCTGTCGCGCGATCTGGTTCGCGAACTCGGCATGCTCTCCCAGCAGTGCGGCAATCTGGCCCTCACCCCCATCGAGGCTCACCTGCTGATCGAGCTGGAAAACGCCCCGGCCACCAATCAGCAGCTGGCAGAAAAGCTGCACATCGACAAATCCAACGCCAGCCGTCCGCTGGCCCGCCTCGCCGAGCGGGAGCTTATCAGCTGGCACCCGCACCCCTCCGACGGCCGCAGCAAGGAGGCCCGCCTCACCGTCAACGGTCAGGGGATGCTGCTGGAGTTGCACCGGGAGATGGACGGGGCGATGGAAGAGATGCTGGCGCAGTTGAGCCTGCTCGAGCGGGAGCAGCTGTGGCAAGGGTTGCGTCTCTATCGCAGCGCCCTCTCCCGCGCCCGTCGCCAGCGGGGTTACCAGATCCGCCCCATCACGGCGGCGGACAATGCCCAGATCGCCTTGGTGATCAGAGCCGTCTCGGCCGAATATGGCCTCACCGCCGACAAGGGGTATGGGGTCTCGGATCCCAATCTCGACACCCTCTCCCAGAGCTATCAGGGGGAGAAGAGCCGCTACTGGGTTATCGAAGGGCCGGACGGTTCCATCCTCGGCGGTGGTGGTATCGCGCCATTGGCGGGAGAAGAGGGAGTCTGCGAGCTGCAGAAGATGTACTTTATGCCCGCCCTGCGCGGACTGGGCCTTGGCAAACGGCTGGTATTGCAGGCGCTGGATGCAGCTCGTGGTTTGGGCTATCGCCGCTGCTATCTGGAGACCACAGAGGTACTGCGCGAGGCTACCAGCCTGTACGAATCACTGGGCTTTGAACACTTGCCCGGCCCCCTTGGTTGCACCGGCCACGGGGATTGCGAGATCTGCATGGTGCTGACACTGGGGTAGCCCCCCTCATCCCCAACCCTTCTCCCGCAAGGGGATAATGGGGCAAAAACACTTCTGCGATCTTTCAGGCTGACCTCTGATGGTTCCCTCTCCCTCTGGGAGAGGGCGAGGGTGAGGGCTGCTTGCGACTGGTATATGCTGAACCATTACCCCCTGCATCCCTCCTTAAACAGGCAAAACGGCACAAAACAAGAGACCCCGCCGAAGCGGGGTCTCTTTTATCTTGTCTGCCGAGCAGGCAAGCACTTATCAGTGCTCGCGAGTCTGGCGGAACTCAACGTCCGGGTGGCGCTCCTGTGCCAGGCGCAGGTTGACCATGGTCGGTGCGATATAGGTGAGGTTGTCACCGCCATCGAGAGCCAGGTTGACCTCGTTCTTGCGCTTGAACTCTTCGAACTTCTTGACGTCGGTCCCTTCCACCCAGCGGGCGGTGGAGACGTTGACCGCCTCGTAGATGGCCTCGACGTTGTACTCGCTCTTGAGGCGCGAAACCACCACGTCAAACTGCAGCACACCGACCGCACCGACGATGAGATCGTTGCTAATCAGCGGACGGAACACCTGTACCGCCCCCTCTTCGGAGAGCTGGACCAGCCCCTTGAGCAGCTGCTTCTGCTTGAGCGGATCGCGCAGACGGATGCGGCGGAACAGTTCCGGTGCAAAGTTCGGGATACCGGTGAACTTGAGATCTTCACCCTGGGTGAAGGTGTCGCCGATCTGGATGGTGCCGTGGTTGTGCAGACCGATGATGTCGCCAGCGAAGGCGTCTTCCGCCTGCTCCCGGTCACCGGCCATAAAGGTCACGGCGTCGGAGATGTTCACATCCTTGCCGATACGCACGTGGCGCATCTTCATGCCCTTGCTGTAAGTACCTGACACGATACGCATAAAAGCGATACGGTCACGGTGTTTCGGATCCATGTTTGCCTGGATCTTGAACACGAAGCCGGAGAACTTCTCCTCGGTCGCCACCACTTCGCGGCTCTCGGCCTTGCGTGGCATGGGAGACGGCGCCCAGTCAGTCAGGCCATCCAGCATGTGGTCGACACCGAAGTTACCGAGCGCGGTACCGAAGAAGACCGGGGTCATCTCGCCAGCGATAAAGGCATCGTGATCGAACTCGGGAGAGGCGCCCTGCACCAGCTCCAGCTCGTCACGCAGTTGCTGAGCCAGATCTTCGCCGACGGCGGCATCCAGATCCGGGTTGTTCAGCCCCTTGACCACCCGCTTCTCCTGGATGGTGTGGCCCTGACCGCTCTGATACAGATAGGTCTCATCCTTGTAGAGGTGATAGACCCCCTTGAAGGATTTACCGCAGCCGATAGGCCAGGTGATGGGGGCGCACATGATCTTCAGCTCGCGCTCCACCTCGTCCATCACTTCCATCGGATCGCGCACTTCGCGGTCCAGCTTGTTCATGAAGGTGAGGATGGGGGTATCACGCAGACGGGTCACTTCCATCAGCTTGCGGGTCCGGTCTTCAACACCCTTGGCGGCATCGATGACCATCAGGCAGCAGTCGACCGCGGTCAGGGTTCGGTAGGTATCTTCGGAGAAGTCCTCATGACCCGGGGTGTCAAGCAGGTTGACCAGACAGTCGGCATAGGGGAACTGCATCACCGAGGTAGTAATGGAGATACCACGCTGCTTCTCCATCTCCATCCAGTCGGATTTGGCATGCTGGCCCGAGCCACGGCCCTTGACGGTACCGGCGCGCTGAATGGCCTGTCCGAACAGCAGGACTTTTTCAGTGATGGTGGTTTTACCCGCATCCGGGTGCGAAATGATCGCAAAAGTGCGTCTCTTGGAGACTTCACTCAGAAATTCAGCTGACATAATTCAACGTTCTTCTATTGAGCGGTGGCATCAGCCACCGTGGGAATAAATCCGGAATGCCGCTCACGGCACATGTATACGCAACGAAAGCCACGCCAGCTGGCGACTTGCCAACCTGGTGGAGAGAGGGAGGAGGGTTGCGTTACATGGGTCTTATCGCCTGAGTCAAAGCAAAATTGCGCGACATTATACCCGCGCGAGTGAAAAATACCCAGCCTGACAAGAGATGATAATTTGGCCGCCCATCCGTTCCACAGGTTCCAACTGAACAGAAAATCAAACACTCCGAATCGGATGGCAGCATCCGGACCACGTGGACTTGGCCCCCTCCTCATGTCAGCAACAACCACTCTTGATAAATTTTCATACTTGGACTTTCCCTATCCAGCTACAAATATGTAAATCGTATCTACATAATGGAGAGGTCATTACATGAAACATTCCACCCTGCACAATCAACAGATCGTCATTATCGGTGGTACCTCGGGTCTTGGCCTGGCCACAGCCCAAGAGGCGATCGAGCAAGGTGCCAAGGTCATTATCGGCGGTTCCAGCCGTGAGCAGCTTGCCACTGCACTGGCTGAATTGGGCCCAAATGCCAGTGGCCATCAACTGGATATTCTCGACGTCGACTCCGTCAATCACTTTTTCAGCCAGCTGGATTCGCTGGACCATCTCGTCATCACCGCCGCCGTCATGCGACCAGGCAGCCTTCTCACCGCAGCCATCGAGGATTTGAAAATCAACATGGACAGCCGCTTCTGGGGAAGTGTTCATGCGATCCGCGCCGCAGCACCCAAACTGTCCGAACGCGGCTCCATCGTGCTCACGTCCGGGATGGTGACGCGCCGCCCACAACTAGGTAAGGCACTCCCTGCCGTTGCAGCTGGCGCGGTTGAAACGCTGGCTCATAGTCTGGTTACCGAGCTGACCCCCCGTCGGATCAACGTAATCAACCCGGGCCCCATGCGCACTCCCATGTTGCTTAAAGCGCTGGGCAATGACCCACAAAAAGTGGCTGCCGTGGCACAAAGCCTGCCGTTGAAACGCTTGGGAGAGGGAGAGGATTATGCGCAGGCCGCGCTATTCCTGATGAGCAATAACAACATGAATGGTGAGGTGCTTCACCTCAATGGCGGCAGCGCCTGGGCATAACGCCCTTCTGACGCTCTTCTGCGCTCGTGCTTGCCAATCTGTCATCGCAGACAAGAACGAGCGCAGGGGACGAGTGTCATCGCCGTATCAGTGTGCTCCCGAATAGCGATGACACCCTGGTGAATGACAATACCCAGCCCGTCAGTTATCTGTTTCCACCCGGTTGCGCCCCGCCTCTTTCGCACGATACAGCGCATTGTCGGCACGCTGGATCAAGGCCGCCAGATCCTGATCATCGTCTCGCAGAGAGGCACATCCGATACTGATGGTTACCGGGTACGACATGCCGGGCAGCGCCCGGTTGGCGACCGAGTGACGGATCCGCTCAGCCACCCGGCACGCCTCTTCAAGGCTGGTATCCGGCAGCAGGATCAAGAACTCCTCTCCGCCGGTACGCCCCAACTGATCCTGGTGTCGCAGCTGTCGATCTGCCGCCCGAGAGACCCATTGCAGCACCCTGTCTCCTTGATGATGTCCCAGGGTATCGTTGATCCGCTTGAAGTGATCGATATCGAACACCAGCAGACAAAATGGCGAGCCCTGCCTGCGAGCCAGCGCCAACATATCGCTGCCCTGCCGCAGCACCCGACGGCGGTTGTTGATGCCGGTCAGCTCATCGGTAAAGGCCAGACGACGCATCCGACGGTTGCGATCAAGCAGCCACCCCATCGTCAGCAGCGCCAGTACCCCGCAAAGCACCATCACCACCAGCAGCCAGAAGCGACGCTCCTTGACCTGCTCCAGCTCCTGCTGCTGCAGTCGCTGCTCGACTCGCAGTCGCTCGTTCTCCCCCTCCTGACGGGCCAATTCAAACTCGCCGCGAACCCAGGCCGTGCTCTGTTCCCGTAACAGCTGATCGAGCCGCTGCTCCTGCACCAGATGCTCCCGCAATGCGGCCAGTGCCGCCGGATAATCGCCTTGCAACTCGAGCGCCCGACTGCGTACCCAGTAGAGCTCGAGCAAAAAGCGTACGTGCCCTTCCACCTTCAAAATCGGCTCAATCTTCTCAAGCGCACGCAAGGCTGGCACAGGTTCCTGCTCTTCGACTCTCAACCTCGCCCGCACCAGCTCGAGATGCGCATGGAGGATGGGGTCAACATCGGGAGAGAGCACCTTCGCCGCTTGTGCCAACAAGCGTCCGGCATCAGCGGGGCGATCCAGCCCGAGCAGAGCCTCGGCCTGCATCACCATGCGTTCGGCATGCTCAATCAGATATTGAGGCTGATTATAAAAGGCCGCACTGCGTTCAAGCTCGCCCAGCGCATCCTGATAACGCCCGGTCTGCAGATAGACCATCGCCAGTTGATCACTTAGCCTTGCCGAGCCAAATCCATCGTGACTTCTGGCAAAATGCTCGCTCAACCGGTTGAGGGTGGCGAGCGCTTCGGCGTAGAGGCCCATACGACGAAATGTGGCTGCAATCTCGAGCTGCGCCTGGTGATACCAAGTGGGCAACCCCAGCTGCTCATAGATATTGTGCGCCTTGGTGAGATCCATCAGCCCCTGACCTGAGACCCCCTGAAACGACAGCATGGCCCCCCGGCGAGCCAGCGCCAGCGCCTCCAGCTTTGGCAAGGCGGCTTCTCTTGCCAGCCGCAGCCCCTCATCGTAATCGTGACGAGCCTTCGCTACCTCGCCGAGCAGCTGATTGAACCAGCCGCGGCAAATCGTCAGCTCCGCCACGGTGGCGTCATCACCCTGCTCGCGCGCAATGGCCAGCATCCGCTCCGCATTGGCGATGGCGGTACGGGACTCCTGCATGTCATCGGCCGATTGGGCCCAGCAAGCCAGACGACTGATCCGCATCTGCTGCGACCGCGGATAGGCGTTGCCGTCCCGCTGCAAACGGGCAACGCGTTCCCGCAACAACTCGATCGGCTGGTAGACCCGCTCCATCCCTCCCAGTTCATTTTCCAACTGCTCGGGGGACAAGGGGTTGGCTGCCAGCCCGAACACCGCCAGCAACAGCAGCAAGGCAAGTCGGCTCATACATACTCCGGATCAATGGGAAAGATCATCGGGCAAGCCGATGCCGGAAAATCACCATCTTTCCCCTGTAACAATGGTTGTAAAGGCTATCACCCGGACAGAGAGCCCGAATGGCAGGCTAGTCACATTTTACTGCGATATCATCGTGTTGGAATAAAAGCGGGGACGCACAGCGAAAAAGAGGAGGCGGGATAACAACCAAGAGGGGTTGCCCCCTCCCGGTCACTAGTGATGCTGCCAGCGCCGCAGCAGCCGGCCGCGCAGGCCACAATCGAGCAGCCAGCTGTTATCAAAGACCCGCAACAGCGCCTGCTTGGCGTGGCGGGACATGGCGACGGCGTGAAAACGGGTCTGGCGCTGGCGATAGCGGTTCATCTGATCGAGCAGGGGATGAGGCAGGCTCTGGGCGATAAAGTCGGAGATGACCAGCACATCCGCCTTGGCAAAGGCAGGATCATCGAGTTTGACCAGCGCTTTTTCCAGGCAGGGCACCAGATCGGTACCGCCGTGAAAACTCATGGAGAGGAAGCGTTCCGCCTTGTCCAGACCGGTATCTGCGGTGATCTCGAGGGTCGCCACCTCGGTGGAGAAGAGCATCAGGTAGCAGCCGCGCTTCTCATCCATCGCCACCTTGAGCAGCGCCAGAAACAGCGCCTTGGCACACTCCTCGGGATAGCCCCCCATGGAACCGGAGGTATCGACGCAGACGATAAAGGGGCCTCGCTGCTGCAACTGCTGCCCCCCCTGCTCCGGAGTGCGCAGCATGATGCGCTGGCGCGGCAAGGTGCCACGTGACTGGTAGCTGAGCAGGCGCCGCTCCAGATAGCGGCGATAGAACTCCAGCTCCAGCTCCGGCAGCCCCAGCATCACAGCTTCACTTGGCAGCAGCCGCATCAGATCGTTCGCCTGATGGATGCCCACCAGATCGTCCGGCACATCGTCGCTGGGGGCAGGCTCTAGCTCCAGCACCTGAACCGGCGGCACAGGTTGCTCCTGCGCCCGCCGATCCCGCTCGCTGCGCCCGAGCAGGCCGGCAATCTCCGCCAGCAAGGGCTCGCGCTGCAACATGCGGGCATACTGCTTGACCAGCACCAGACTGCGCTTGTGCCAGTGCCCCTGTGCCAGATCCCACAAACCACCGGCGGAGATCTGGTTGGGATCGAGGGCATCGGCCAGGGTGCGGCTCGCCAGCAGCTGATCTTCAATCTCCTGACGCTGCTTCTCCCGCTCCGCTTCGGCGATCTGCTGCTGCAGTTGCAGCAAGCTTCCCACCAGACTGGCGCGCCACTTGTCGATAAAGAGCTGGCGCAGCCCCTCGGTGGGGTGGGCCGTCAGCTGACGCACCAAGGATCGGGCCTCACCGGCGAAGGGGCTGTACTGCTCCAGCGACTCCAGTAGGCCGGGCAGGCGACCAATCAGCTCGGTCATCGGCAGTTGCCGGTGCGCCTGATAGAGCAAGTACTCCTGCTCCAACGCCACCGGCACCGGCTTGTGACGGATCTCCTCACCAAGCTGCTCGCCCCAACTCTGCAGGCGCTTTTTCAGCAGCTTGCCCTGTAGCGGGGAGCGTTTGATAAATTCGGAAATCTTGGGTGAGGCCGCCAGCAGCGCCACCACCTCTCCCGCCAGCTCACCCTCTCCCATGAGAAGGCCCAGATCCAGCATGCCGATCTCAAGCATGAGCGCTCCTTACTCGTCCAGCCTTGGCAACCGCTCGCGCCACTGGGTCAGCTCGCTACGCAGCAGTTCGAGATCCCGGTTCAGCACGAAGAAGCTGTCTTCCACCTGCTGCAGCCAGCGCTGGGCGATAAAGAGGTGTTGCTGGTGACGCTCGAACAGGCTGCGCTGCTGCTTGAGTATCTGCATCACCTTGCCGACCTGAACCAGCTGCTCGTCGAGTGACTGCAACCAGGGCGCCAGCACCACCTCGGGGATGGCGTTGCGCTCCATTAGCACCAACGGGATCTGCTGGCGCTGGATATCGAGCACCTGCAGCCGCAGCTCATCGTCCAGCACCAGCTCGTAATGCCCCTCTTTCGGGTTGCCGAACTCATAACCCACCAGCGCCTCACCGGTGGGATGCCAATGGGAGAGCAAGGTGCGATCGAACACCAGGGTGCTGGTGAGCCGTTCAGGATCGCCGCCATCCAGCGGCGCCGGGGTGAGCAGATGGAAGTGCACCTGCTTGCCAAAGGGTCTGGCATTGGCGAGCGGGATCTCGATACCCCGGGCCCGCCGGCCAAACCACTGCTTGCGTTGCCGGGCCTTTGTGCAAAGGCGTTGGGCCACGCTCTGTTTGAGCTGTTTGAACTGATCCCGCAGCGCCAGCAGCTGACGGGTCATCGCCAGTTGCTGATAGCCGTAAAGGCGGGAAAACTCGGTCATCATTTCCAGCAGGGCGGTGCGGGACTCTTCGTCATGCCAGAGACAATCCTTGAACAGCAGCAGATCTACCGGTGCGACCTCGTCACGACCATTGAAGAAGGCACTCGCCTTGATAAGCCGTACCGCCTTCTTCCAGCGGCGATCCGACACATAGCAGCGATGGGCCAGCTGGCTGTCGAGCTGCTGGCGCAGCTGATAGATAAGCTCGAAACAGGCATCCGGCAGACGCACCTGTTCAATCTGGTTCTGCCACTGTTCGTACTCATCCCCCCGGATCTGCAGGGATTCCGGCAAGTTCTGGTGGGCGTGGCCATCGCTGGCCAGCATGGATTGAAAGTTGGCTTTCTCCTGCACCCGGTCCATCCAGATCCGCACTAGCATCCGGTCATAGAGCGCCTCCAGCCCGCTGTCCTGCGCCGGCAGCTCGTTGGACGCGGTCACCAGCAAGCGCATCGGGATGGGGTGCTGGCTGTCGCCATTGCGAAACTGCCGCTCGTTGATGGCGGTGAGCAGGGTATTGAGGATGGCTGGACCTGCCTTCCAGATCTCGTCGAGAAACACTACTTCGGCCTCCGGCAGATAGCCTGTGGTGAGGCGCAGATATTTGCCATCCTCTTTCAGCGCCTGAATGGAGAGGGGACCGAACACCTCCTCCGGCGTACTGAAACGGGTCATCAGGTATTCAAAGTGGCGGGCGTCGTGAAAGGCCAGCTTGAGGCGGCGGGCAATCAGGCTCTTGGCAATACCGGGTGGCCCCAGCAAGAAGACACTCTCACCGCTGAGGGCCGCCAGCAGACCGAGGCGCAGGGCATCCTGCCGTTCGTAAAGTCCCTCACCGAGGGCGGCCAGCAGCCGGGGCAAGCGCTCCTGGATGGGAATAAGACGCGCAGGGTTCTGGGCTTGAGCTAAAGACGACATAGAGAGTGTTCCGAAGCTGGGATGATGTTAGCCCCAAGGCGCGATATCCATTTGCTCGACCTTGGGTTTTGTCTTGTTATGATGTTTATTCTGGTATCTCTTGCCGCACAATACCCGCCTCTGGCAGGAAAAAACGCAAAGGCAGTGCGATACCATATCGGCAGCGTGCTGCGCCCATGCATAGCCAGTGTCGTGATGAGCACCATGCCCGCATGCGCCAGATGATGCGTTGCAAAGGGTGCAGCAAAAGCGGTTCGAGTGTACCCTGCGCAACACAATTTTCCCCAATGCAGATCAAGAGTGAGTCGCCTCAAATGCAAGATCCCGTTCGTCAGAGCATGTTGGCCCGCATGGGCATTCAAAGCTGGCAACTGCGTCGTCCGGCATTGCTGGGCGCAGCACCCGCTCCCGAGCTTGAGCAAAACGCCACACTCCCGGGCCACACGGCACCGGCCACCCGCGCTCCGCTACCCAGCGGCAAACTCTGGCTGCTGGCGCCTCAGCTGCCTGCCACCACGCTGCTGGCGGATATCTGCCAGTTGCTCGGCATGACCCCCGACGAGGTCTCACTGCTCAGCGAGCTGCCGCCTGCCGATCTGCAAACGGCGGGCGCCTCCCCCCTGCTCTGGCTGACGGAGGCCAACCCCGAGCGGCCAAATGCGCTGATCTGCCCGCTCACCCCCAGCGCCGCCCAAAAGCGCGCCCTGTGGCAACAGCTGCGCCAGCACCTTGCGGCCAGCGCGGCGTGATCCTGCATCATGCCGCCAAGTCCCACTGTGATGCCGCTCTTTTTACCTGATTTTACAAATGCCGCCTCTGCAACCTCTGCTAACCCCAGTGCCCAACATCTTGCCATCCGGAGCCCCCATGCCTGAGTTTCGTCCCCTGCTCGAGAGCGATTTCGACCTTGTCTACCCCATCGAGCAAGCCGCTCACAAGGAGCCGTGGAGTGAGGCCAACCTGCTCTCCTGCTTCGGCCCTCGCTATCTCAACGGCTTGATGCTGGTCGATGGTCGCCCGGCGGGCTTCTATATCTCGGATCTGGTGGCCGGTGACAGCTCGCTGATGAACATCTGCGTGCATCCGGCGTTTCAGGGCAAGGGGTTGGGGCGGGCGCTGTTGCAGGCCTATCTGGCGCGCAGCAAGCAAGCCGGGGCAGAGGCCTGGTTTCTCGAGGTACGGGCCAGTAACCGGACCGCCATCAACCTCTACGAGAGCGCCGGTTTTGCCGAATATTGCCGCCGCGCCGACTACTACGGCACCGGCAACGACAGGGAAGATGCGGTGCTGATGTCGCGACTATTCGATTTCGGCTGATCCAGCCTGTTCGTCGCGCCCAAGCCTTTTGTCCCCCCTCAATCGAGGGGGGCGTTGTCCAGCGCGGGATCCTGCAAGGCCAGGGTGGTATGTACCACCGCCTCGAATCCGGCACCGGAGAGCGGCATATAGAAGCCACGCTGCCAGGTTTTTCCAGGCATCCAGATCTGGTCGATATCCACCACTATCTTGATGGGCCTGAGAGGCTGGCCCGGCTGCTGGATATAGATGCCGGGCGGCGTGGCGACTTTGGGAAAGCGGCGCAGGATCTGCTCGCTGCCATCCCCCTTGCCCGGGTTGAGCCGCACTTTCACCAACCGGGCAAGCGGGCCAGCCATCTCCTTGCTCTGCCAGAATTTCTTCTCCAGATCGCCGCAGCGGCGGCACTTGGGGGTCTCCAGCACATAGAGCAGCGGATAGCCCAACGCCAGCGCCTGTTGCTGCGCCTGCTGATACCCTTCGGCCCCCTGATACCAGGGATTGGCGGGCCCCTGTGATGACGTTCCGGCAAAGAACCAAAACGCAGCGCCCCCCAACACCATCAGCCCGACCGCGGCCAACGCCCCTTTCACCCACAGATTCATATCGTTAACCCTCTCTATGCCTCCTAGCAGTATCGGCCAGTCTGCGCAAAGGGAGAGCTATTTGCACTCTTTGTGATCCAAGACAAACGGCGAACACTTGTAAGCCATAATGTTGGAGTTTAAACTCTAGCCCGATTTTTAGTGCCCTCGCGGGCGTACAACTGTAATTAAAGGATGTTTAACTGATGCCGAAGCTTCATCTGGTTCGACTGATGCGTGAACGTATTGCCCAGCTTGGCAACAAGGCTGCCCTGCGGGTTCAGCAAGATGGCCAGTGGCGCGCCATCGGCTGGCGTACTCTGGGCCAGGCCATGGACTACTGCGCACAGGCGCTGATCCGGGCCGGCCACCAGCCAACCGAAATGGTCGGCATCTATGCCCGCAACATGCCGGAGTGGACCCAGGCCGATCTCGGCATCCTTGCCGCCCGCGGTGTCAGCGTCCCTATCTATCCCACCAGTACGCTCGATCAGCTGCGCTACATCGTCAAAGATGCCGGCATCAAGGTACTGTTCGTTGGCGAACAACCTCAGTTCGATCAGGCGCTGCAACTGATTGAAAGCGGCGAGATCCGCCAGCTCATCGCCCTCGACGGCAGCGTCAACCTGCGCGGCTGCGAGCAGGCGAGCCACTTCCAGACATTTCTGGTCTCCGGCAACCATCAGCCCAGCGAGCAGGAGCTGCGCGAGCGGGAAACCCAGTACCGGATGGATGATCTGCTGACCCTGATCTACACCTCAGGCACCACCGGCGAGCCCAAGGGGGTCATGCTCGACTTCAGCAACATCGCCGCCTGTTTCGAGATGCACAACAGCCGCCTCGACCTCAATCAGCAGGATGTGTCGCTCTGCATGCTGCCGCTCAGCCACGTGTTTGAGCGGGCTTGGAGCTACTACGTGCTCTATTGCGGCGCCGAGAACGTCTATATCCGCGATCCGCAGAAGGTGATGGATGTGATTGGCGAGGTGCAGCCGACCGTGATGTGCGCCGTGCCGCGCCTCTACGAGAAGGCCTATGCCATGATCCAGGCCAAAGTCGCTCAGGCTCCGGCTCTGCGCCGCGCCCTGTTTGGCTGGGCCACCAGGGTCGGCAAGCAGATGGTTGCCACCCGTCAGGCGGGCAAGTCCGCTTCCCCGCTGCTCTACGGCCAGCTCTGGCTCGCCGAGCGACTGGTGTTTCGCAAGCTGCGCGCCCGTTTTGGCGGTCGTACCCGCTTCCTGCCGGTGGCGGGCGCCCGTCTGGCCGACGATGTGAACCTCTTCTTCCAGGCGATGGGGCTCAACCTCAAGTACGGCTACGGCATGACCGAGACCACCGCCACCGTCTGCTGCTACGAAGACAGCCAGTTCAAGCTCGGCTCCATCGGCACGGCACTGAACGGCATCGAAGTGAAGCTGGGTGAGAACAACGAGCTGCTGGTGCGCTCCCCGACCGTGATGCGCGGCTACTACAACAAGCCGGACGCCACCGCAGAAGTGATGACCGAGGATGGCTTCCTGCGTACCGGCGATGCCGGTGAGCTCGACAGCCAAGGCAATATCTACTTCACCGAGCGCCTCAAGGAGCTGATGAAGACCTCCAACGGCAAGTACGTGGCTCCGCAACTGGTGGAAGGGACCATCGGCAAGGATCGCTTTATCGAGCAGATCGCCATCGTCGCCGATGCCCGCCACTTCGTCTCTGCGCTGATCGTCCCCTGCTTCGAGTCACTGGAGGAGTACGCCCGCTCCATCAACCTGCAGTACCAGTGCAAGACCGAGCTGCTGCGCCACTCCCGGGTGATGGAGTTCTTCGAAGCACGCATCGCCGACTTGCAAAAAGAGCTGGCCAAGTTCGAGCAGGTGAAGAAGTTCACCCTGCTGCCGAGCGCCTTCTCCATGGAGCTGGGTGAGCTGACCCCCACCATGAAGCTGCGCCGCAAGATCATCGAGGCCAAGTACCAGAGCGAAATCGAGGCCATGTATAACCACGTCTGATATCGCTCAGGTTCAGAGTGTCTAGTCCTGAAATAGGTTTACACATTTTCAACTAGCATTTCTCTACTCAGAACCCCCTATGTACTGCATCGGGGGTTCTGTATTTCAACGC
>NZ_JBFOCS010000058.1:0-8320 GCF_040907905.1 Aeromonas sp. s13
AGGCGCCTTTGTTGTTTCAGGGGGGATGCTGTTTTACCGTCATCCCAGAGCCCACAAACAAAAACAGCCCTCGTTGCCGAGAGCCGTTTCATCAGACCGATACGCCGATCAGATGGAGAAGCTGGAGCCACAGCCACAGGTCGTGGTGGCGTTGGGGTTGGTCACGGTAAAGCGTGAACCTTCCAGACCCTCGGTGTAATCCACACTGCCGCCTACCAGATATTGCAGGCTCATGGGATCGATCACCATGGTGACGCCATTCTTCTCGACTACGGTGTCCCCGTCGTTGATCTTCTCATCAAAGGTAAAGCCATACTGGAAACCGGAGCAGCCCCCACCCGTGATGTATACCCGCAGCTTCAGCTCGGGATTCTCTTCCTCGGTGATCAGGTTCTTCACCTTGTTGGCCGCCGCATCCGTCATCTGGATGGGCAGCGGGGCTTCTGCTACTGCACTCATTACTGACCTCACAACCATTAGATCCACAAACATGGAAACCGCGAAATTATCCAATACCCGACCATTCAGTTCAAGTATTCACCACGTTTAACCGGCCGCGGGAACCGGAGCAGGCGGTGCAGCGACCAGCGGCTTGATCACCTCACCCCACTCAACCAGCAGCTCTTGCGCCGGTTGCCTGCCGTCCTTGTTGATGGTGACACGGATCCGATCCGGCACAAAGCCTTCCGGCAACTGCCAATTCCCTTCCAGCAGCTGGAAATAACGCAGGGCATAACGCCACTCGCTCACCTTCATTCCGAGATCGCGACCGGTCAGCGTCTTCGGCTTGTCAGCCAGGCTCCCCTCGACCCGGATCTGCACCTGACCACGGAACAGCTCCCGCTTTTTGGCGGGCTGGGTCAGGGCGAGACGATAGTGGTAGCGACCGGGAATGCTGGTCTCCTGCAGAGTCAGGTTGTCGATCACTACCCCCACCTGTTCGCCGGTGGGGCGCATGATCCGCTCGAAAAAGGCCAGCTGGCGCTTGAGCTCCTGCACCTGCGCCTCCTGACTCTTCAAGGTGGTCTGCAACTGCTCGAAGGCCGCTTTCTGGGTCGCCAGCTGGGTATCTTTCACCCCCAATTCGGTCTTGAGCTGGCCGATGGCCTTGCCCTGACGATCCAGCGTCTCCTGCTGTACCACCAACAGACTGCTCTGGGCCAGCTCCTGACGGTTACCGACAAAGTAACCAATGAGCCCGCCAACGGCTAACACGACCAATAACTTCAATAGATTGGACATAGCCCCTCATCCCGTTATCACGCCATTTACGGCAGCGCCTCTCCCTTCACTATACCGCCCTGACCGGGGCCAAAGACGATAAAGGGAAAAATTAACTGGCCGTGGCGCTGCCATCACCCCGCTTTTGACGCGCGGCGAGCCGTAAAGTTCGCTCCAGGATCTGGGAATAGATCGGTCGGCCACCCAGCCACTGGGCAACCAGAGTCGCCCCAACCGTGGTAATCATCATCGGCAGGATCAGCTGATAGTTGTCGGTCATCTCGGTGACCAGCACGATACCCGTGATGGGGGCGCGCACGGTGGCAGCAAAGAGAGCCCCCATTCCGGCGATGGCAAAGGCGCCGGGCTCGATGCCAAGCTCCGGAAACGCCGCATGAAACAGATGGCCGAACACCACGCCAAACAGGGTGCCCAACGCCAGGGTCGGCGCAAACACCCCGCCAGGGGCACCGGAGCAGAAGCAGATGAGGGTCGCAACCAGCCGCACCGAGAAGATGAGGAACAGGGTCGCCATCGCATACTCATCCCCCATCAGATGGGGAATAAGCTCGGTGCCGCCCCCCGTCACCGCGGGAGCAAACAGCGACAGCACGCCAAACGTTCCGGCGACCAGCATGCCGATGGCCACAAAACGGTGGCGCTTGTTCTGATGCAACGCCAGATAACCATCCTGACAGGCCAGCACCAGCTTGTTGAAGACAAAACCGAGCACCCCGAAGGTGGCTCCCATAAAAAGGAACAGCCAGAGCGCCTTGAGGGCGGGCGCATCGTAGTGGGGCAAGGTGATCACCGCCCCCTGCCCTTTCATGTTCTGCAACATCAAGGTCGCCATGATGGCGGAGATCCCCACCGCCTTGATGGCCAGAAAGGAGTAGCGGAATTGCGGTCGCATCTCCTCCATCACGAACAGGATGCCTGCCAGTGGCGCATTGAAGGCTGCCGCCAGACCGCCCGCCGCACCGGCTGCCAACAGGGCGTGGCCATGCTCCTTTGGCAACCGGAAGATATCCGCCACCATCTTGCCGAGGTTGCCGCCGATCTGTACCGAAGGCCCCTCCCGCCCCAGCACCATACCGGAGCTCAGGGTACAGATGCCGCCGAAGAACTTGACCGGCAACACTCGCCACCACCGTACCGGGCGCAGATCGTCCATCGCCCCCTCGATCTCGGGAATGCCGGAGCCCCCCGCTTCCGGGGCAAAGGTATGAGTGAGGAAGTAGCCGACAAATCCCAACAAGGCGCTGAAGCCAAAGCCAAGCAGACCGAGCTGCCACCAGGGACGGTCTGCCAGCAAATCGACACGTTGTTCTGCCAGCCAGTGGACACCCGATTCGAACAGGCCGCACACCAGTCCGGCCAGGGTGCCGACCAGCGCCGCCAGCAGCAGCACCAGCAAGGGCATCTTGTCTTGCCGGATAATGCGGGAAAGCGGCCCCCGCGAAGAGGCATCTGCTTCAGAGGAGAGAGCTTGTTGCGCCATCTTGTTACACCAACTTGGAAAAACCATATCGTCAGCTAGCTGAGATCAGGATCACCCGGCGCGTTGCTCGGCTGCCCAGGGCTGGGGCTTTCTGCTATAGTCGGCCCGTTAAATTTTTGTCACGGGAGCAGACCGAGAGTCCGGGTGGCGAGAGCGCAAAGCATACTCCTGATGCTCCGGCCTGCCGAGTCTCAATCGGCTGCAATCCCTTGTGTGACGACCAAAATCCCATTAAGGATGATCCATGTCAAAATCAGATCAGCTGTTTGAACAGGCCCGCCAGACCATTCCGGGTGGCGTCAACTCACCGGTCCGCGCCTTCAATGGGGTCGGCGGCACGCCCCGCTTCATCGATCATGCCGATGGCGCCTACCTCTATGATGTGGATGGTCAGGCCTACGTGGATTACATCGGCTCATGGGGCCCCATGCTGCTGGGTCACAACCACCCCGCCATCAAAGCCGCCGTCATCAAGGCCGTTGAGAAGGGACTGAGCTACGGTGCGCCGACCGAGATCGAAGTGCTGATGGCCGAGAAAGTCCGCCAGATCGTCCCCTCCATGGAGCAAGTTCGGATGGTCAACTCCGGCACCGAAGCCACCATGAGCGCCATCCGTCTGGCCCGCGGCTACACCGGCCGCGACAAGATCGTCAAATTCGAGGGCTGCTACCACGGCCACGCCGACTCTCTGCTGGTCAAGGCCGGTTCCGGCGCCCTAACCCTGGGTCAACCCAACAGCCCGGGCGTTCCAGCCGATTTCGCCAAACACACCCTGACCTGCGTCTTCAACGATCTGGATTCGGTGCGTGAAGCCTTCACCCAGTACGGCAGCGAGATCGCCTGTATCATCGTCGAGCCGGTCGCAGGCAACATGAACTGCATCCCGCCGGTCCCCGGCTTCCTGGAAGGGCTGCGCGCCATCTGTGACGAGTTCGGAGCCCTGCTGATCCTGGACGAAGTGATGACAGGCTTCCGCGTCTCCTTGCGCGGTGCCCAGGGTCACTACAACATCGACCCGGATCTCACCACTCTTGGCAAGATCATCGGTGCCGGCATGCCGGTGGGCGCCTTCGGCGGCAAGAAGAAGGTGATGCAACACATCGCACCGACCGGCCCTGTCTATCAGGCGGGAACTCTCTCCGGTAACCCGGTAGCCATGGCTGCCGGTCTGACCATGCTGGATCTGCTGCTGGAGCCGGGTCTCTATGAGCAGCTGAGCGCCAAGACGGCTCGTGTTGCCGAGGGACTGAAGGCGGCCGCAGCCAAACACGGTATCCCGCTCGCCATCAACTATGTGGGCGGCATGTTCGGCTTCTTCTTCACCGACGAGCCCGAAATCACCCGCTACGAGCAGGTTACTCGCTGCGATATGGAACGCTTCAAGCGCTTCTACCATCTCATGCTGGAAGAGGGTGTCTATCTGGCGCCGAGCGCCTACGAGGCGGGCTTCCTGTCACTGGCTCACGGTGACAAGGAGATCGAACATACCCTTGCTGCCGCCGAACGCAGCTTCGCCAAGCTGGCTGGCTAAATCGCCGCTGGTTGTCGCAAAGGGCCCGTCATGGGCCCTTTTCTTTTGCAGTGCCTTCATCACCAGACAGGGCATCGATACGCCCAGTTCTGGTGCATTCCCTCTTCGTCACTCACCAATTTGTCATCCTCTGGTGCAACTTGCCCTGCCATCCCTGTCATAAAGCAGGCCCACTATTTGCACATTCACCACAAGAGCCCACGTCACCGAGGTCCATATGGCAGAGATGAGCCCTATCGATGTGCTGCGGCGCTATCAGGAGTATCAGGAGGAGTTGACCCCGCTACTGCAGGGGCTGCTCAGCGCCCCCCTTGTCTCGCTCAAGGGGTATCCCTTTGTCGTCAGCATTGACCACTATCAGGGGCCGATGTGCATCCAGCCTGCGGCACCGGCGGCCCATAACCGGCTGCACCTTATCGTGCAGGGGCAAGGACGGGAGATCACCGTCTGTCTGAATCAGCTGATTGGCTGGTTGATGGGAGACAGGGAGCGCCGCCGCGCCATGCCCTGGTTCAAAGCGGTCTATGTGGTGCTCAGCATGGCGCTGTTTTTGATCGTCGCCACCCTGATCTGGCACGGGCTGGAGCAGCTCTACCAGCTATTGTGCGGCGAGCAGCAGAACCAGCTCGGCGCCTTTAGCGCCATCATTTTCCTGACGCTGGCACTGGCGGTGTTCGATCTGGGCAAGACCATTCTGGAAGAGGAGGTACTACTGCATAAGGATATCTTCCGCCACAGCGCCATTCGCCGCACCATCACCCGCTTTATCGCCGCCATTCTGATCGCGGTCTCCATCGAGGGGCTGTTGCTGCTGTTCAAAGGCTCGCTCGGCCAGAGCGAGCTGCTCTGGCCAGCGGTCGGAGTGATGGGGTGTGCGGTGGGTTTGCTGCTGGCGCTTGGCCTCTATGTTTTTCTGGGGGCCAAGGCCGAAGCGGCACTGGTACAGGCTAGCCTGCGCTCTCCACCGTCAGTTGCACAGGGGAGCGACGCACCGCCCGCCAGGAGGCGTACATGGTCCAGGAGGTATAGATGACGATAAAGGCAACCAGCCACTTCAGCATCTCCATATCCATGGATTTGACCAGCATGGCTGCCAGCACCACACCGATGGGACCGAAGATGGCTACCGCCAGCACCGCCTTGGCATCGAATGCCCCTCTGCGGATAAAGGTGCCTGCGGAGAAAACGCTAAGCACGGCGGTGGAGCCCATCATGATCGGAAACGCCGCCAGCGGATTCATCCCCAGCAGATAAACCAGCGTCATGCAGGGAGCAAACAGGCCGATACCGACATTCATCAGCACTCCGAAGATGAAATTGCCGAGCAGGGCGATCGCCAGCTTGTAGCCGCTGAGCCCCATCGCATCGCCGCCTACAGGGAAAAGCCCCAGCAGACCGGCAAAGATAAGCCCTGCAACGACCAGTAAGGAGATAGCCATCACCAACCGGATGGTCTGCCGATCAAACGAGGCCACATGACGAGCGCCCCAGGCCGCGCCCGCTGCGGCGGCCATCATCATGCTGATCAGCGTCAGCGGCTCCACCGCGACTGCGCCGACGAAGATCAGCGACTGAGTCACGGTCGGCAGCACGCACTGCCCATTGAGGGTCCCCGGCAGCACCCGGTCATCGATCAGCTTGAACTGCTTGTAGCAGGCGGTCTTTACCGCAAAGCTGCCCACCCCCAGGGTATCGAGGAAGTTGGCAACCCCACCGATCAACGCCACCGGCCAGAAGGGGGTCGCTTCAAAGGATCCACTCTGCTTCTTCCGCCAGCAGGCTTGCACCAGCATAAAGACGAATACGAGGCCTCCGGCTATAAAAACCAGCCGTAAAATATCAACTAACATAGGGGTTTCTCCTGCAACGGGCGGCGATTCTAAGGCAAGCAGCAGAAAAAATCTTGACCGGAATTAAGCAATGCTCACGACACGCCTCTGCAAGGCGAAATATTTATCAATAGACTCCGAACGACTCTGCTAATACTTGTTACTGAGGCCAACAGGCCGGGTCCTGAGCACGTTGTTATGGTCCTTTCGCGACGACCACTTGTGCCAAAGGACATAATAAAAAAGAGGGCCGGTAGTGATACCGACCCTCTTTCTGTATCTGGCCGGGGCGCTGGGCACTCGACCATGACAACCGCTTATTGAATACTCTTGCCGGCACGCACGTCCTTGATAAACCCCTTCAGGCTGGCCAGATCACGGGGAGCACCGCGCAGGATCTGATCACCGATGATGAAGGCCGGGGTACCGGAGATACCGAGCGCTTCAGCCAGCGCACGGTTGGTACCGAGGTTCTGGTCAATGCTGCCATCCTTGATCTTGGCTTCCACCTTGCTCCAGTCAACACCAGCCGCCACAGCCAACTGCTTGACCTGTGTTTCATCAGCGAGCGGGCCCTGATGGGTATAGAGCTTCTCGTGGAACGCCTGGTACTTGTCAGGCTGACCCAGCTGGACCGCCAGCGCAGCACGGGCGGCGAAGTAGGAGGACTCGCTCAGAATGGGGAACTGCTTGTAGATGTACCGGATATCTTTGTCTTCCGACATCAGCTGCTTGACCAGCGGATGGGCCCGTTTGCAGTAACCGCAGTTGTAATCGAAAAACTCCACAATGGTCAGCGACGCCTTCGGATTCCCCATCTCGGGATCCTGATTGGCATAAAGCTGCTTGGAGTGAGCCTTGATCAGCGCCTTGTCACTCTCGGCCTGCTGGCTCTCCTGCTTGGCACGCAGGGCATTGGACATCTCGACCAGGATCTCGGGATTCTTGACCAGATAGTCGCGAACGATTTGCTCGACATCGCTTTTGGTCAGCTCGCTTGCATGTACCGGCGTCGCCAGCAGGGTCACGCCAGCCAGCGCGCAAAACAGGGCATTTTTAATCGTCATAACGTTATCTTGCAGAGGATATGATAGAGGCCACTATAGTGGTTGAGTCTGTTTTCAAGTCAAGTTATCTGGCTAAAAAAGCGCTTGATACGCTCTGATTGCCACTTTTTCATGTCATTTCGCGCAATTAACCAGCAATCGAACCAAGCGGGGATTTACAAGCCGGATCAGCATGGTAATATTCGCCGCACTGCTGCGGAGGGGTGGCAGAGCGGCTGAATGCACCGGTCTTGAAAACCGGCGATGGGCGACCATCCGTGGGTTCAAATCCCACCTCCTCCGCCATTTATACCGAGCCCATGCAACCACGTTGCGTGGGCTTTTTATTTGCCTGCGATTTGCCACTCCTCATAGAGCTCAACACATTAGCCTTCTTCAGCCCCCCCCATTAATTTTCCCACCTGCAGGCTCAAAAGCCACCACAAGATCCCCTATCAACATCGAACCTCTGCGTTCCTGCGGGTATCCCTTCCCAATTCCTTATTACCCCAAACAACAACGACCAACGCAGCGACCACAGCTTCAACATGTTGGCACCGCCAATAACCCCTCTTCGGAATAACGTCAGGGCCGGTTAACACAGTCTTAGAAAAGCAGGGACTATGGAGCCGCGGCTTAAAAAGAGGGAGCAGCTAACTCTGGAAGCAGAGATCCCAAGCAAGAGATCATGACGTATAGGCGATCATGGGATTCACGGGTTATGGCGATGCTGCCATACAGAGCAATGGCTTTACATGAAGAAAGAGTAAAAGCGTAACATCAGGCTATTCGTTGAACAGAAAGACAACAGCGAGTAACAATAAAAACAGAAGAAAGGAATAAGTCAGGTCAAATATCAGACAATTCAATAAATTGCAGCCAATAAAAAACCCCGCTCGATGAGCGGGGTTATTAAATTGGGTGCCTGGCAGTCTCCTACTCTCGCATGGCGAATGCCACACTACCATCGGCGCTACCGCGTTTCACTTCTGAGTTCGGCATGGGATCAGGTGGTTCCACGGCGCTATGGCCGCCAGGCAAAAATCTTCAATCTTGGAAAGCTGACGTGAATAACGATGTTGCTCGTGGCTTATCGTTATCACTGAATTAGTAGTTCGCTTAGGTTTGCTACAAGCCTTAGAACACTTCTTGGGTGTTGTATGGTTAAGCCTCACGGGTAATTAGTATGGGT
>NZ_JBFOCS010000059.1:0-3067 GCF_040907905.1 Aeromonas sp. s13
TGCTCTTTAACAATCTGGAAAGCTGATTTAAAAAGTAGTTCTCAAACATTTGTTACAAGTGCTTTGGAAACTTCTTGGCGAAAACCAAAATTTATTTTGGTCCTTGTTGTACAACAACAAGACGCGTCGTTTCGACGACACTTCTTGGGGTTGTATGGTTAAGTGACTAAGCGTACATGGTGGATGCCTTGGCAGTCAGAGGCGATGAAGGACGTACTAACCTGCGATAAGCTGTGAGAAGTCGGTAAGAGACGCTATTACTCACAGATTTCCGAATGGGGAAACCCACCCGAGATAACTCGGGTATCTGTTACTGAATACATAGGTAACAGAGGCGAACCGGGAGAACTGAAACATCTAAGTACCCCGAGGAAAAGAAATCAACCGAGATTCCCTCAGTAGCGGCGAGCGAACGGGGATTAGCCCTTAAGCATCTTGGAAGTTAGTGGAACGGTCCTGGAAAGGCCGGCGATACAGGGTGATAGCCCCGTACACGAAAACAACCTTGATGTGAAATCGAGTAGGGCGGGACACGTGACATCCTGTCTGAATATGGGGGGACCATCCTCCAAGGCTAAATACTCCTGACTGACCGATAGTGAACCAGTACCGTGAGGGAAAGGCGAAAAGAACCCCTGTGAGGGGAGTGAAATAGAACCTGAAACCGTGTACGTACAAGCAGTGGGAGCCCTTCGGGGTGACTGCGTACCTTTTGTATAATGGGTCAGCGACTTACATTTTGTAGCGAGGTTAACCGTATAGGGGAGCCGTAGGGAAACCGAGTCTTAACTGGGCGTCTAGTTGCAAGGTGTAGACCCGAAACCGGGTGATCTAGCCATGGGCAGGTTGAAGGTTGAGTAACATCAACTGGAGGACCGAACCCACTAACGTTGCAAAGTTAGGGGATGACCTGTGGCTGGGGGTGAAAGGCCAATCAAACTCGGAGATAGCTGGTTCTCCCCGAAAGCTATTTAGGTAGCGCCTCGGACGAATACTACTGGGGGTAGAGCACTGTTTGGGCTAGGGGGTCATCCCGACTTACCAACCCCATGCAAACTCCGAATACCAGTAAGTAATATCCGGGAGACACACGGCGGGTGCTAACGTCCGTCGTGAAGAGGGAAACAACCCAGACCGCCGGCTAAGGTCCCAAAGTTCTGGTTAAGTGGGAAACGATGTGGGAAGGCTCAGACAGCTAGGATGTTGGCTTAGAAGCAGCCATCATTTAAAGAAAGCGTAATAGCTCACTAGTCGAGTCGGCCTGCGCGGAAGATGTAACGGGGCTCAAACCAGGCACCGAAGCCGCGGATTCATACTTATGTATGAGTGGTAGGGGAGCGTTCTGTAAGTCTGCGAAGGTGTATCGAGAGGTATGCTGGAGATATCAGAAGTGCGAATGCTGACGTAAGTAACGATAAAGGGGGTGAAAAGCCTCCTCGCCGGAAGACCAAGGGTTCCTGTCCAACGTTAATCGGGGCAGGGTGAGTCGACCCCTAAGGCGAGGCCGAAAGGCGTAGTCGATGGGAAGCAGGTTAATATTCCTGCACGACTTGTAATTGCGATGGGGGGACGGAGAAGGCTAGGTGGGCCAGGCGACGGTTGTCCTGGTGAAAGTGCGTAGGTGGTGTTTCTAGGCAAATCCGGAGACACAACACTGAGACACGAGACGAACACACTACGGTGTGGAAGCCATTGATGCCCTGCTTCCAGGAAAAGCCTCTAAGCTTCAGATTACAAGTCATCGTACCCCAAACCGACACAGGTGGTCGGGTAGAGAATACCAAGGCGCTTGAGAGAACTCGGGTGAAGGAACTAGGCAAAATAGAACCGTAACTTCGGGAGAAGGTTCGCTCTTGACAGTGAAGTCCCTTGCGGATGGAGCAGTTGGGAGTCGCAGTGACCAGATGGCTGGGACTGTTTATCAAAAACACAGCACTCTGCAAACACGAAAGTGGACGTATAGGGTGTGACACCTGCCCGGTGCCGGAAGGTTAATTGATGGGGTTAGCGCAAGCGAAGCTCTTGATCGAAGCCCCGGTAAACGGCGGCCGTAACTATAACGGTCCTAAGGTAGCGAAATTCCTTGTCGGGTAAGTTCCGACCTGCACGAATGGTGTAACCATGGCCATGCTGTCTCCACCCGAGACTCAGTGAAATCGAATTCGCCGTGAAGATGCGGTGTACCCGCGGCTAGACGGAAAGACCCCGTGAACCTTTACTACAGCTTGGCACTGAACATTGAACCTACATGTGTAGGATAGGTGGGAGGCTTTGAAGGCGTGACGCCAGTTGCGCTGGAGCCGTCCTTGAAATACCACCCTTGTATGTTTGATGTTCTAACGCAGGGCCCTGAATCGGGCTCGCGGACAGTGCCTGGTGGGTAGTTTGACTGGGGCGGTCTCCTCCCAAAGAGTAACGGAGGAGCACGAAGGTTGGCTAATCCTGGTCGGACATCAGGAGGTTAGTGCAATGGCATAAGCCAGCTTAACTGCGAGACGGACAGGTCGAGCAGGTACGAAAGTAGGTCATAGTGATCCGGTGGTTCTGAATGGAAGGGCCATCGCTCAACGGATAAAAGGTACTCCGGGGATAACAGGCTGATACCGCCCAAGAGTTCATATCGACGGCGGTGTTTGGCACCTCGATGTCGGCTCATCACATCCTGGGGCTGAAGTCGGTCCCAAGGGTATGGCTGTTCGCCATTTAAAGTGGTACGCGAGCTGGGTTCAGAACGTCGTGAGACAGTTCGGTCCCTATCTGCCGTGGGCGTTGGATGATTGAAGGGAGTTGCTCCTAGTACGAGAGGACCGGAGTGAACGAACCTCTGGTGTTCGGGTTGTCACGCCAGTGGCACTGCCCGGTAGCTAAGTTCGGAATCGATAACCGCTGAAAGCATCTAAGCGGGAAGCGAGCCCTGAGATGAGTCATCCCTGACCCCTTGAGGGTCCTAAAGGGCCGTTGGAGACCACAACGTTGATAGGTGGGGTGTGTAAGCGCGGTGACGTGTTGAGCTAACCCATACTAATTACCCGTGAGGCTTAACCATACAACACCCAAGAAGTGTTCT
>NZ_JBFOCS010000006.1:0-39393 GCF_040907905.1 Aeromonas sp. s13
CGAGTCAAGCCTTATTTTCAAAGGCTTTTCGAGGTTATCGACGAGGTTGTTTGCGTTGCCGCTTGCCCTGTCGATGGAGGCGCATTATAGGGAACAGATTCTTTCTGGCAACCCCTTATCTGCAATAAAATTGCAAAAAACAGCACTTTTTTAGTTATTCATATCCAACCACAGCTTTTATACAAGCTTATCCACAGAAACCGGTTCGAGATTGCTAGAATGGCCGAAAACAAGGAGGCCAAGATGGACTTGCGACTGAGACCCTATAAGGGAACACGCCCGCAACTGGGCAAACGGGTGTATGTAGATCCCTGCGCAACACTGGTGGGCGATATCGAGCTGGCCGACGACGCCAGCATCTGGCCCATGGTGGCGGCGCGGGGAGATGTGAACCATATCCGCATCGGCGCCCGCAGCAATATTCAGGACGGCACTGTGCTGCACCTGACTCGCAAGAGCGCCAGCAACCCGACCGGCTATCCGCTGCTGATCGGTGAAGATGTCACTGTGGGTCACAAGGCGATGCTTCACGGCTGCACCATCGGCGACCGGGTGCTGGTCGGCATGGGTGCCATTCTGCTTGATGGCGTCGTGGTTGAAGATGATGTGATGATCGGCGCAGGTTCGCTGGTGCCACCGGGCAAGCGACTCGAGTCGGGCTTTCTATATATAGGTAATCCCATCAAACAGGCTCGCCCGCTCAAACCTGCCGAGATCGCCTTTCTCAAGACCTCGGCTGACAACTATGTGCTGCTCAAGGATGAGTATCTGCAAGAGACCTGATAGGGCTGGCAGAAACAGGAAGCCCGGCATAATGCCGGGCTTCGCTTCTTATATAGCTATATAGCCGTGCAGAACGGCTGACCGGAAATCAGTGGGCCTGATCCCAGTTGTCACCGGTACCCGCTTCCACCAGCAGCGGCACATGCAGTTCGGCAGCGGCCGACATCTTCTCCTTGATGATGGCGATGTACTCCTCCAGCTTCTCTTCACGGATCTCGAACACCAGTTCATCGTGTACCTGCATCAGCATGCGGATCGACTCATCCTCGATACCGCGGATCCAGCTGTCCACGGTGATCATGGCGCGCTTGATGATATCGGCGGCCGTGCCCTGCATAGGCGCGTTGATGGCGGCCCGCTCGGCTGCCTTGCGCAGACCGGCGTTGCGGGACTTGATATCCGGCAGATAGAGGCGACGGCCAAACAGGGTCTCGACATAACCCTGGGCTTCCGCCTGCTGGCGGGTACGCTCCATATACTCCAGCACGCCCGGGTAGCGTTCGAAGTAGAGATCCATGTACTTCTGCGCTTCGGCACGACCGATCCCCAGCTGCTTGGCCAAACCGAAGGCGCTCATGCCGTAGATAAGGCCGAAGTTGATCGCCTTGGCGCTGCGGCGCATGTCAGTGGTGACCGCATCGAGCGCCACGCCGAACACCTCGGCGGCAGTCGCCTTGTGGATGTCCTTGCCCTCG
Organism: Aeromonas sp. s13; assembly: GCF_040907905.1. Classification (NCBI taxonomy): domain Bacteria; kingdom Pseudomonadati; phylum Pseudomonadota; class Gammaproteobacteria; order Aeromonadales; family Aeromonadaceae; genus Aeromonas; species Aeromonas sp. s13. Next base: position 1,479 of record NZ_JBFOCS010000006.1, read on the forward strand.
GCAAAGGCGGTCAGCAGCCCCTTGTCACCGGAAAGGTGCGCCATGATGCGCAGCTCGATCTGGGAGTAGTCCGCCGCCACCAGCTTGTAACCGGCGCTCGGGATGAAGGCCTGACGGATCCGGCGCCCCTGCTCGTTGCGCACCGGGATGTTCTGCAGGTTGGGATCAGATGATGACAAACGGCCCGTAGCCGCTACCGCCTGATGATAGGAGGTGTGTACCCGCCCGGTCTGCGGCTTGATCATCAGCGGCAACTTGTCGGTGTAGGTGGACTTGAGCTTGGCCAGCCCACGGTGCTCCATCAGCAGCTGCGGCAGCTCGTAGGTCTCCGCCAGCTCGGCCAGCACCTCTTCTGCGGTGGATGGCGCACCCTTCGGAGTCTTTTTGATGATCGGCAGGCCCAGCTTGGTGAAGAGGATCTCCCCCAGTTGCTTGGGCGAGGAGAGGTTGAACTCCTGCCCGGCCAGCTCGTGAGCCTGCTTCTCCAGCTCCGCCAACCGCAGCTCGATCTCCTGGCTCTGCTGGTGCAGCAGCTTGGGATCGATGGTGGTGCCGAGCAACTCCATCCGCGCCAGCACTGGCAGCAGGGGCAATTCGATCTCGCTGAATACCTTGGCGAGGCCCGGTTCGGCAGAGAGCTTGCCCCACAGCGCCTGATGCAGACGCAGGGTGATATCGGCATCTTCCGCCGCATAAGGGGCCGCCTGCTCCAGCTCGATCTGGTTGAAGGTGAGCTGTTTCACCCCTTTGCCCGCGATATCTTCAAACGAGGTAGTCTCGACCCCGAGGTAACGCTTGGCCAGCGAATCCATGTCGTGGCGGCTGGCGGTGGAGTTGAGCACGTAGGACTCGAGCATGGTGTCGTAGGCAATGCCCTGCAGGTCGATGTCATGGTTAAGCAGCACGTTGCGATCGTACTTGAGGTTCTGTCCCACCTTGAGACGGGTCGGATCTTCCAGCAGCGGTTTGAGCTTGCCCAACACCACGGCCTCGCTCAGCTGTACCGGCGCCCCCAGATAGTCATGGCCAAACGGCACATAAGCAGCCTTGCCCGGCTCAACCGCGAAGGAGACGCCGACGATCCGCGCTTCCATATAGTCGAGACTGGTGGTTTCGGTATCGAAGGCAAACAACGGTGCCGCTTTCAGCTGTTCCAGCCAGCCGTCAAACTCGGCTTCGTCCAGAATGCAGCGGTAGTCGGTTTCGATGGCGGCAACCGGAGCGGCGCTCTCATCGCCAGCCTCGTCTTGTCCGGCGCTCTCGCTGCCCTCTTCACCACCGGATTCCAGCTCTTTGATCAGGTTGCGCAGCTCGTATTCGCGATAGACCGCCAGCAGGGACTCCTTGTCGACCGGTTTGAGCAACAGCTCTTCCAGACTCTGTTCCAGCTCGACATCGGTCTTGATGGTCGCCAGTCGATAGGAGAGACGAACCTGCTCCTCCTGCTCGCGGAACTTGTCGGCGAACGCCTTGGAGCCACGGAAGCCGAGGGCAGCTACCTTGTCGAGGTTGGCGGCAATCTCGTCGATGCTGCCAATCCCCTGCAGCAGAGCCAGTGCGGTCTTCTCGCCGACACCGGTCATACCGGGAATGTTGTCGACCTTGTCACCCATCAGGGCCAGATAGTCGATGATGAGCTCGGGCGGTACGCCAAACTTCTCGATCACCCCTTCCCGATCGGTCTTCACATCTTTCATGGTGTCGATCAGGGTGACATGGTCGGAGACCAGCTGCGCCATATCCTTGTCACCGGTGCTGATCAGTACCGGCAGCTGCTTCTCGGTCGCCTGGCGGGCCAGGGTGCCGATCACATCGTCTGCCTCCACCCCTTCCACCATCAGGAAGGGGAAGCCCATCGCCTTGATCATCTGGTGGATAGGGGCAACCTGGCTGCGCAGATCGTCCGGCATGCTGGCACGGGTCGCCTTGTACTCGGGATAGATGTCGTCGCGGAAGGTCTTGCCCTTGGCATCAAACACCACGGCCACATGACAGTCAGGATATTGCTTGCGCAGGCTGCGCATCATGTTGGCCATGACACGGACGGCGCCGCTCGGCAAACCGGTCGATGTGCGCAGATCAGCCTGCTGGGAGGCGAAGAAGGCGCGGTAAAGATAAGAGGAGCCGTCGACCAGAATAAGGGGGTTGCTAGGGGCCATGAAATCGTCCTGCCAGAGATAAACAGCCGCTAGGATGCCACAGGGCCCCCCTCACACCAAGGGGCTCAGCAACAGCACACAGCGCCTGATAAAGGGACTCAGTCTGTGGATAACTCTGTGTTCAAAAATGGGACGCATCAGAGCGCGCAGTGATAAAACTGTGCATAAGAATATAAAAATCCATTAAAAACAATACATTGAGATCGTAAAAACCGATCGTGAGACAGTTAGAATGATCTCGATCAATGTGGAAAAAGATTTAAGGGAGTAGGTACGGCAGGATCCAAAACGAAACAATCCTAGCACAGCAAGATGACTTGACCAGCGGAGGGCGAGCGATAACCATACAAAAGTACAACAATCCATCTTGGCTCACATTTTCAATAACGAGGAGTTTGCCATGAAAAAAGTGGCCGTGATTTTGAGTGGCTGCGGTGTCTTTGACGGGGCCGAAATCCACGAGGCCGTCATCAGCCTGCTGGCGTTGGCCCGTCAGGGAGCCGCCGTCCAGTGCTTCGCCCCGAACGTGGCGCAGCTCCATGTCATCAACCACCTGACCGGCGAAGTGAGCGAGGGAGAGAGCCGCAATGTGCTGGTCGAAGCGGCACGTATCTGCCGTGGCCAGATAAAGGATGTGGCCGAGCTGGATGCGGCCGATTACGACGCGCTGCTGGTGCCCGGCGGCTTTGGCGCGGCCAAGAACCTGTGCGACTTCGCTATCAAGGGGGCGGAGTGCCAGATCCAGCCCGATGTGCTGAAAGCGTGCCAGAGCTTTGCCAACGCCAACAAACCGGCCGCCTATATCTGCATCGCACCCGCCATGATCCCGCTGATCTATGGTGCCGGGACGCTGGCGACCATCGGCCATGACGAGAGTACCGCCAACGCCATCGAGGCGATGGGCGGCAGCCATCTCAACAGCCCGGTCAACGAATTCGTGGTGGATCAGGAGCGCAAGGTGATCTCCACCCCCGCCTACATGCTGGCCAACAACATAGTCGAAGCGGCAGACGGGATCGAGAAGACAGTCAAGCAGCTGCTGGCGCTGTAATTCCCATCCCGCCAAAAACAGACGGGCCGCTCATGGAGCGGCCCGTTTTCAATTCTGCCTGAAGGCGATGAATTAGATGGTTTCGCCCATCTGATCCATTTTGCCCAGCAGGGCACGCAGACGCTCCTGCCATGCAGTGTGCTCGTTGCGCAGCTGATGGTTCTCGTCTTGCAGCTTGCTGTTCTGCTCTTTCAGCTCGTCCAGCTCCATCTTCAGCAGGGAGATGTTGTCGACGGCGGATTGTACTTTGGATTCGAGTTGCTCAAGGACTTCTAGTGACATATGCATACCTGTATGTTCAATTGCGATGCCCCACAGAGGGCGATTCAAGCGCGTGAAGCCAGCATACCCCGAGCGCATCGGCACAAACAAGCCAGTGCGCTGTAAAATGCGCCTTCCATAGATGTATTGTCTAAATATGCGTCTATTTTTCTCGCATCCTGCGCCCGAGCCGCGACAACACACTGAACCGTGCGTAAAAGGCCCCGCCACCCGCGCATCATTTTCCCCCTTCCAACGGAACCGCCGTTATCCATGCAAGGCGATATAAGCCCCCAGCAATAGACAGGCAACCACATACATCAGCAGGCCGTAGAGCAGGTTCCAGCGCAGGATCAGCCCGGCACTGAGGTTGTAGCGGGAGGCCAGCGCCAGATTGGATCCGGAGAGCGGACTGGTGCCGGTGGCAAGCCCCCACCCCAGCAGGAAACACATGCCGAGCAGGCTGGGATCCGGCGCCAGCGGCCAGAGCAGCGGCGCCAGCCCGGAGATACTGATGAGCGGATGCACCCCGACGATGGCCACCAGCAGTATCAGCAGCAGAGTGAGCGATGCCTCAAGCCAGCCAAAGTGGTTGAACAGTGGCAGGCCATGACCGGCACCGAGATCGATGACCGACAACGCACTGTTGATGCCTGCCGCCAGCAAACCGGCCCCCAGAAACAGCACCAGCTGACCACCGATGGCGGGGAAGCGCTCCACCACCTGCCGCTTGAGGGCCGCCTTGCGCCCAACCCTCGGCATAAAGAGCAGCGCCAGCAGCGGGGCCACCAGCGCGATCACCGCCAGAATGCCGAGCTGGGGCCAGATGTGCTTGATGAGCAGTACCAGCAGCGCCAGCGTGACCGGCAACCCCAGGGTCTGCAACCGCAGCGGATAACCGGCAAAGTCAGCCACCCCGATCCGCTCCACCTGCCAGGCAGTCAGCCCCATCGCCAGCAAGGCGGCGAGGATCCCGAACGGCAAAATATGGGAGAGCTGCAAGCCCGGCGCATAGGTGAGCGCCACCGCCATGGCGACAAAGAAGGGCGACCAGAAGGCAGCGGCACAGAAGATCCGGCTCAGCACCATCACCTGACGCCGCTCCAGGGTTCCATTGCGCTCCAGCCGATCGCCGATGATAAACAGCACCGAGAGGTTGATGACCGCCCCCAGCAGATTGAGGCTGGCCATGGTGCTCCACAGCCCCTTGCGCCCGGTCCAGGAGGTGGTGCCGGTCAAGAGACCTGAGGTGGCGAGGTTGAGAGTGCTCACCGCGGCAAACATGGTGAGCATATTGATGTTGGGCAGCAGCCAGTCACCGGCGGTGAGGGTCGCTCCCTGCCACCAGGAGAAGAAGAGCAGCAACAGCGCCGCGCCATACAGGGCCAGCGCCTGCCGCTTGGCGGCCCCCACCAGCCAGGGCCAGGTGAGCAGTGATGCCCCCCAGGCCGCAATGGCCGCTGGCCAGGGGGAGAGCCCCAGATAGAGATGCAGCATGTTGAGCAGCCACATCCCCAAAATCAGATAACCCGACCAGCGTTTGGCCATCGACTACTCCGGCCGGGAGATCAGAGACACTGATCCATATCCAGTGAAGGCTTGTCGCACTCCGGACGGCCGACGATCTTGGCGGGTACGCCAGCGACCGTGGTATGAGGCGGCACCGGGTTGATCACCACGCTGCCCGCGCCAATTTTGGCGCCCACGCCCACTTCGATATTGCCGAGCACCTTGGCGCCCGCCCCTATCATCACCCCTTCGCGGATCTTGGGATGGCGATCGCCGCTCTCCTTGCCGGTACCACCGAGGGTCACGCTCTGCAGGATGGAGACATCATCTTCAATCACCGCCGTCTCGCCCACCACTATGCCGGTGGCGTGGTCGAACATGATCCCCTTGCCGATGCGGGCGGCCGGGTGCACATCCACCCCGAACACCACCGAGATCTGGTTTTGCAGATAGAGGGCCAGCGAGCGGCGCCCCTGACGCCACAGCCAGTTGGCGACCCGATACCCCTGCAGGGCATGGAACCCCTTGAGATAGAGCAGCGGGGTGGAGAAGAGGTCGACCGCCGGATCCCGCTCCTGCACGGCGCAGATGTCGGCCGCCACTACCGTCAGCAGCTCGGGCTCGCTGCGCAGGGCCAGCTCGATCACCTCGCGCAGGGCGATGGCGGGCATGGTGGCGCTGTCGAGTTTGTTGGCCAGCTGGAAGCTCAGCGCCGAACGCAGATTCTTGTGATTTAGAATGGTGGAGTGGAAGAAGCTGGCCAGCATCGGCTCCTGGGCCGCCATGCACTCCGCTTCTTGCTGAATTTTGTGCCAGGTTTTGGCAACCAGTTCATCCATGTTGCAGCCTACTGTTGTTCTGGGTGAGGGCTCTGTTGTTCTTTTGTCAGCACCGAGATGGGGTCCATGTGGATGATGACATCCATCCGCTCGAATGCCTGGCGTACCGCCAGTTCGGCTTCATCGGCGATCTGATGGGCCTTGACCAGGGGGATCTGATCATCCAGTTCAAGATGCAACTGTACGAATCGGGTCGGCCCGGATTGACGGGTGCGCAGGTCATGTACGCCGTGTACACCTTCTACGGCACAGCAGAGCGCCATTATTCTCGCTTGTTCTTCCGCTGGCAACTGACGATCGAGCAGGGCCTGCACCGACTCGTAGCCGATGTGTCCCGCCCCCCACAACAGGAATAGCCCGATCAGGATGGCAAACAGGCCGTCGGCCCAATACCACCCCTGCCCCGCCAGCACCAACGCCAGCAAGACACCGGCATTGAGCAGCAGATCGGAACGGTAGTGCAGCATGTCGGCCTTGATGGCCACGCTGTTGGTCTTGCGAATAACGAAACTCTGGAAGCTGACCAGCAGCAGGGTCAGCACGATGGAGCCACCGCTGACCCAGAGACCCGCTTCCAGCCGCAGGATAGGCGCCTGATTGAGCAGGGATGAAATTCCGTGCATCACCAGCAGCAAGGCGGAGCCGGAGATAAAGGCCGACTGGATGAGGCCCGCCAGCGACTCCGCCTTGCCGTGACCGAAACGGTGTTCGTCATCGGCGGGGGCCAGCGCATAGCGAATGGCCAGCAGGTTGATGATGGAGGCACTCACATCCATGAAGGAGTCGGTGAGCGATGCCAGCAGGGTCGACGAGTCGGTCATCAGCCAGGCGATCAGTTTGCCGATGATCAGCAAGGTAGCGGTAGTGACCGCCGCTATGCTGGCAAAGGTCACCCAACGGGAATATTGTTGATGGCTCAAAACCGGCTTTCCTCTGGCGATGAAAAACTTATTATACCCTGACCCCGGCGTCAGTTTGGCGCGAAAATCTGCGGAATAACACCAGATGAACAGAATACTCCTGGTCGACGACGATCTTGAATTGACCCAACTGCTCACCGAAATTCTGACCCTGGAGGGATTTCAGGTCACGGTCGCCGAGGATGGTGAAGAGGGACTGCAACGGCTGGCGGAGCAGAGCTTCGATCTGGTGTTGCTGGACGTGATGATGCCCAAGCTCAACGGCTTTGCCATGCTGACCAAGCTGCGCAAGACCCACGACACCCCGGTGCTGATGCTGACCGCCCGCGGTGACAGCCAGGATCGGGTTAACGGTCTGGAGGCGGGCGCCGACGACTATCTGGCCAAGCCATTCGATGACAGGGAACTGCTCGCCCGGGTACGTGCCATCCTGCGCCGAACCCAGAGCGCCCCGCCCCAGCGCGGCAACTCCTCCGACGAAGTGCACTTCATGGATATCGTGCTGCAACCCGGCCTGCAGCAGGCCCGCTGCGGCGAACAGCTGCTGGAGCTGACCGCCACCGAGTTTGGCCTGCTGGAGTGCCTGCTGCGTAATCCCGGCCAGATCGTCAGCAAGAGCCACCTCTCCGAGCAGGTGCTGGGCAAGAAGCTGGAACCCTTCGATCGGGCCATCGACATGCACCTGAGCAACCTGCGCAAAAAGCTGCCGGACCGCACCGATGGCCAGCCCCGCTTCAAAACCGTACGGGGGCGCGGTTACCTGTGGCTAGAGCAAGAATAGAGCGCATCAACTCCCTCAACGGGATCTCGACCCACATCTTCCTCTGGTTCTGGTTCATGCTGCTGGTGATGCTGGCCGCCGTGATCAGCCTGCCAACCCTGGATCCCCGCAACCAGATCCCGCTGCCGACCCACGAAGTGGCGCGGATGCAGAACAATGTGCAGGCTCTGCTCAACGCTGCCGAGCCGGATCAGGATTTCGATCTGGCCAAGGCGATGGACAAGATCGCCATGCTGCCGGTGGACAACGTCTACCTGCGCGACGAGAAGGGGCAGATCCAGTCCACCACCCATCCGCGCAAGTTCGTGGTGCGCTTTATGGTGGATGCCGATGACCCGGCCAATCCCATGCTGGGCAACGAGGATCGCAAGGCGATCGCAGGCCCCTTCCTGATGGAGCACCACGGCCATCGCTATCACGTCTATTTCGGCCTCAATGCCGAGAATCCCTACCTGTTCCTGTTTATTCAGGTGCTTGATCACCCGATCCGCATTCTGGGCATCTCGATGCTGGTCAGCACCCCGCTCTGCCTGCTGCTCGCCTGGCGGCTGACCCGGCCCATCCTGCAGTTGCAAAAATCGGTCTCCCAACTGGCGGCTGGCAATCTGGAGGTACAGATCCCCAACCTGGGACGGGGCGACGAGATCGGCCAGTTGGCGGACAACGTCAGTCGCATGGTAGAGACGCTCAAGAGCATGATCCAGAAGCAGAAACAGCTGCTTTCCGATATCTCCCACGAGCTGCGCAGCCCCCTCACCCGGATGCAACTGGCGCAGGCGCTGATCCGCCGCAAGCAGGGTGACAGCGCCGAGCTGGCGCGGATCGAATCGGAGATCGGGCGGCTGGACAAGCTGATCGGCGATCTGCTGGATCTGTCGCGGGTGCAGCAGCATGTGGAGGCGCCGGTGGTGCACCCGCTGGCCGACATGCTGGAACCCATCCTCGAAGATGCCATGTTCGAGGCAAACCAGAGTGGCAAACAGCTCAGACTGCCGCCGCTGCCTGCCGAGTCGATCCAGATGTGGCCCGAGCTGTTGGCCCGGGCGGTGGAGAACCCCCTGCGCAACGCCCTCAAATATGCCCGCGAGTTCATCAAGGTGGACTGGTATCGGGAGGGACTGGAGTGGGTGATGACCATTCGGGATGACGGCCCCGGGGTGCCTGACGAGCAGCAGGCGCTGCTGTTCCAGCCCTTTTTCCGGGTCGATGATGCCCGCAACGCCAAGACTGGCGGCACCGGGCTGGGGCTGGCCATCGCCTCGGAGGCAATACAGCGCCACGGCGGTACCATTTCGGCCAGCAACAATCACCCGACCGGGCTGACCATCACCATCCGCTTGCCCATCGCCTGATCCTTTTCATCCGGACGGGCGCTGGGTATGCTGGCGCCCCTTCTTGGCTTTACATCTCTTTGCAGGAGCTCGTCATGCTCGATATCGTCCTCTACCAGCCGGAAATTCCGCCCAACTCCGGCAATATCATCCGGCTTTGCGCCAATACCGGTTACCGGCTCCATCTGATCGAGCCGCTGGGGTTTGAGTGGGATGACAAGCGGGTAAAGCGGGCGGGACTCGACTATCACGAATTTGCCGAGGTGAAGCGCTGGCCGAGCTATGAGGCTTTTCTGGCCGCCGTGGCGCCCAAGCGGGTGTTTGCCTGCACCACCAAGGGCCGCACCGCGCACTCGGCAGCTCAATATGCCCTTGGCGACGCCCTGCTGTTTGGCCCGGAGAGTCGCGGTCTGCCCATCGAGATCATCGAGAGCCTGCCATTCGAGCAGCGGCTGCGCATCCCTATGGTGCCCCAGAGCCGCAGCATGAACCTCTCCAACGCGGTGTCTGTCTTTGTCTACGAGAGCTGGCGCCAGCTCGGCTACGACGGTGCCATGTAAGCGCCACCGATGCTCAGTGGCGGGCGTCGTGCAGATGCCCGCTGCGCTCCAGCCGCCAGCAAGTGACCCCCAGCGACAGACCGCGCCCCACCATCAGCGCCGCCATCGCCGCCCATAACGCGGCCACGCCCCACGACTGACAGAGCCACCAGATCGGGAAGAAGCCGCCAAACGCGGCCAGCAACATGCTGTTGCGCATCTCCCGCGCCCGGGTCGCCCCGATAAATACGCCATCCAGCAGGAAACACCAGACCGCCAGCAAGGGCATGGCGATCAGCCAGGGAAGCTGACGATGTGCCTCCGCCACCACGGCCGGAATGTCGGTGATATAGCCGATAAGGTGGGCACCGAAGAGGGCAAACACCAGGGTAAAACCACTGGCGATGAGGGCGGCCCAGCCCAGATTGAGCACGATGGCCTCCCGCAGTTTCTGCCGATCCTGCTGACCGATGGCTCGTCCTACCATGGCCTCCACCGCATAGGCAAAACCATCGAGCCCGTAGGAGATGAGCATCAGGAAGTTGAGCAGCACCGCATTGGCGGCCACCGCTACATCCCCCAGCCGCGCCCCTTGCAGAGTCATGAAGGCGAAGCAGAGCTGCAAACAGAGGGAGCGCAGGAAGATATCGCGGTTGAGGCCGAGCAGCCGCACCATGGGCGCGAACTGCCGCCAGCGCTGCCAGCCATCTTGCCACACCGTCAGCGCCAGTTGCCGCAGCTGACGGCGTACCAGCCAGATACCGACTGCCAGCGCGCAGTAGTCCGCCATGACCGAGGCTGCCGCCACACCCCGCACCTGCCAGCCGAGCCCCAGCACAAACAGGGCATCGAGCGCCATGTTGACCAGATTGGTGAGGATCAGCATCACCATGGGGCTGCGGGCATCCTGCATCCCCAACAGCCAGCCCATGATCACCAGATTGCAGAGCGCCGCCGGGGCGCTCCAGATCCGCACCGCCACATATTGGCCCGCATAGAGCTGCACCTCGGGCGAGCCGCCACTCAGGGCGATCAACCGTGGCAACAGGGGGAAGAGCAACAACAGCAGCGCCAGACCGAGAGCAATGGCCAGCCCCAGCGCCCGCAGCAGGGTATCGAGCTGGGCACGACCGTCGGCGGCGCCGTGCGCCTGCGCCGTCAGCCCGGTGGTCGACATCCGCAAAAAGCCGAGCAGCCAGAAGATGAGGTTGATCAGGGTTGCACCGACCGAAACGCCCCCCAGAAACCAGGCCTGACCGAGATGACCGATCACCCAGGTGTCCACCAGCCCCAGCAAGGGGGTGGTGATATTGGAGAAAACCATGGGCAGGGCGAGCGCAAAGACGGCGCGGTGGCGAGAGGGATCTCGCCACCAGGGGGCAACAGCTGGGGTCACGCTCAGTGGCCTGCCAGCTTCAGAATGCGGGCGAAATCAGAGAGCATGGTGGCCATCTGCACCCTGGGCACCTGACCCGGCGCCACCTGCGGGCGGAACACCGCCTGCAGCTTGCCCTTGGGATTGATGAGCACGATGGAGGCGGAGTGATCGATCAGGTAATCCTTCTCCCCCTGATTGGCGATGGAGTAGATGAGCCCCAGATTGCGCACGAACGGGAACAGCTTGTCGTGGGGGGCAGTGGCCGCCTTGAACTCGGGATTGAAGAAGGCGGTATAGGTCTTGAGGCGTGGAATATCGTCACGCTGGGGATCCGCCGAGATAAACACCACCTGACTGTCGGGCGCCATCTTCTTCAGCTGGTCATAGACGGAGCGCATATCTGCCAGGGTGGTGGGGCAGATATCGGGGCAGAAGGTGTAGCCGACAAACAGGAAGGTCCAGTGCCCCTTCAGGTTGGCAGGGGTGAACGGCTGGTTGTCCGCATCGGTAAAGGCGAAATCATTGATGTCCCGCCCCGCCGGATAGTAGTCAGCCTGTTCAGGCTGCTCTGGCTGCGTGGCGTAGAACACCAGGATCAGGCAGGCTGTCAGCAGCAGAAAGAGCAGGGGATAGCGGAGCTTCATCATAACAAGAGACCCTTTCAGTTCGAGGCAGATGGCCAGCAGTGACCGGACAAGAGGGAGGCATTGTACCCCAGCGAGCCGCCAAGGTGGTTCAACCTTGTGCAACGCCCTGTCAGGAGTCGACCATTTGGCATAATTAATCGCCAGTTGCGGCCATAAAAAAACCGGCCCCCTCGGGTGCCGGTTATGGATGGATTTGTTTGTCTCTTCTGCTCAGGGGCGAGCGTTACGCCCCTGCTGCAACATCTTGCCGATGGCCCGCACGCCGATGGGAATCACGGGGGCCAGCCAGCCCTCTTCCCCCTGGCGATCGCCATGACCACGTTTGAACAGCAGCACCAGACGCACCACCTTCTCTTTCGGACATCCCAGCCAGAGCGTCCAGTGCGACCCTCGATGGTGCAGCCAGAGACCGTAAAACCAGGTCATCCGGCTACCTTTGACAAAACGGGTGATTGACGATTCCGCTGGCGCAGCCCCAGCCTCTGAATCCCATGGCGATCTTGATGCCATACCAGTCCTCCTTGACCGACAGGTCATGTTGCTTCGTCGGCCTGAACTGGGAACAGGCCCGTCACGACTATCTGCAACCATTACGAGTGGTCCCCTTTGCCTGACAAGGCTCGGGATCTCCCCACTCCCCCTTCATATCCCGTGAAGGTGTACTGCCCGATTCTCGTTGTTACCGGCCCTCCCGTCCCGGCGCATTGTGATGGTCAGAGGGAGGTGCCAAGCCCTGTCTCGGCGACAGGGCACTGATCTGAGCATATATCTGAAATGGATGATTGGTAGCCGGTCGCGCAGGACAAAAATGCCGCCACCGATGATCTGTTTGATATGACAGGGAAAGTGCGCCAGAAACAGCACGACCTCCCGAAGGAGGCCGTGTGGCAAACGCAGTTGGCGGGGATGATTACATCCAGTCGGCGTTGCGGATCACCCCGACAGCCAGTCCTTCGATGGTGAGCTGCTGGCAGGAGAGGTCCACCTCGATGGGGGAGAGCTCTTCATTCTCCGGCAGCAGCCATACCTGACTGCCCTTGCGCTGGAAGCGCTTGACGGTGACATCCTCATCGAGACGGGCGACCACTACCTGACCGTTGCGCACCTCCTGGGTCTTGTGCACCGCCAGCAGATCGCCATCCAGAATGCCGATGTTCTTCATGCTCATCCCCTGCACCCGCAGCAGAAAATCAGCGCGCGGGTGGAACAGGGCGGGATCAACCTGATAGTGGCTCTCGATATGCTCCTGAGCCAGGATGGGTTCACCGGCAGCCACCTTGCCGATGAGCGGCAGGCCGCTCTCTTCCAGCACCTCTTCCTCTTCGAGCAACAGGCGAATGCCGCGGGACGTGCCCGGCATGATCTCGATGACCCCTTTTTTGGCCAGGGCCTTCAGATGTTCTTCGGCCGCATTGGCCGACTTGAAACCAAGCTTCTGGGCAATCTCGGCACGAGTCGGCGGCATACCGGTCTCGCTCATGTTCACCTTGATCAGCTCCAGCACTTCGGCCTGGCGGGGGGTAAGGGGTTTCATAGAATTGGCACCTGTCTTTTTATACAGCACACTGGCAGTATATACAGTGCAGTGGCCAAGGCAAGGCGCAGCTGACATTTGTCGCAACCAACCCCTCATTTACTGCTGTTTTGATCCTGCGCAGCTGACTCATCGTACCTCTCGGCGACAAGGGGCTGCCGATTTGCTATGCTCACGCCGCATTTTTTTGGAGAGCAGACGCACATGTCCCTAGGACAGAAGATTTCCAGAGCCATCTTGCAATGGCCGGTCAGCGGCTTGGTCAATCACAAGAGCCTGCCGGAAAATCCCATCACAGAACTCAATCTGGATCCGGCCAGACCCATCGTCTATGCCCTGAAAACCAGTTCGATCACCGACCTGATGACCCTGCAGCAGTGCTGCGAGGATCTCGGTCTGCCCGGTCCCTTCACGCAGCTGGAACTGAACGGCCAGCTGCTGCCGCGCTATGTCTGTCTGGATCGTCCGCCTCCCCTGTTTGGCAAACGCAGCAAACCGCTCCCCTTCCTGCAGGAGTTCCACCAGCTGCTGGATCTGCACAAGCAGGATCCCGCGCTGGATATCCAGGTAGTGCCCGTCACCCTGTTCTGGGGCCGCGCTCCGGGTCGGGAAGGGGAAGAAGCCTCCGGCCTCAACATCATCAGCAGCCTGGCGCCGAACCGGCTGAAGAAGGCGCTTATCGTGATCCTCAAGGGTCGCGAGAATCTGGTGCGCTTCTCGCCGCCGCTCTCCCTGCGCTATATGGCAGACAAGCACGGCACCGACGAGGCGATAGCCCACAAGCTGGCGCGAGTGGCCCGTACCCACTTCAGCCGCCAGCAGCTGGCCGCCACCGGCCCGAAACTGCCGAACCGCAACCTGCTGTTCAAGCAGTTGCTCGACTCCGCGGTGATCCAGCAGGCGATTGAGGAGGAGGCCCAGCGCGAGGGGATCAGCCTCGAGAAGGCGCAAAAGCGTGCCCATGGCTACATGGACGAGATCGCCTCCAACTTCTCCTACCGGCTGATCCGCCTGGGCGAGAGCTTCCTCGGCTGGCTGTGGAACAAGCTCTACCGCGGTTTGTCGGTCAATGGCGCCGAGAAGGTACGCCAGCTGGCGCAGGAAGGGCACGAGATCGTCTACGTTCCCTGTCACCGCAGCCACATGGACTACCTGCTGCTCTCCTACGTCATCTACCACCAGGGGATGGTGCCGCCCCATATCGCGGCTGGCATCAATCTCAACTTCTGGCCGGCAGGCCCGATCTTCCGCCACGGCGGTGCCTTCTTCATTCGCCGCACCTTCAAGGGCAACCCGCTCTACAGCACGGTATTCCGGGAATACCTCAACCTGCTGTTTGCCAAGGGTTACTCGGTAGAGTTCTTCACCGAAGGTGGTCGCTCCCGTACCGGCCGTCTGCTACCGCCCAAGACCGGCATGCTGGCGATGACCCTGCAGGCAATGATGCGCGGGCTGGACAGGCCGGTCACTCTGGTGCCGGTCTATCTGGGTTACGAGCACGTGATGGAGGTGAACACCTACCACAACGAGCTCAAAGGGAGCCGCAAGGAGAAAGAGAGCTTCCTGCAGGTGCTCGGCATCCTGCGCAAGCTGCGCAACTACGGCCGTGGTTTCGTCAACTTCGGCGAGCCGCTGACCCTCAACAGCTACCTGAGCGAACATATCCCCGACTGGAAAAAGCACATCGGGGAAGAGGAACGTCCGGAGTGGATGGCGGGCACCGTCAACAATCTGGCCGAACTGCTGATGACCCGCATCAACGGCGCTGCCGCGGTCAACGGCCTGACCCTGAGCGCGCTGGCGCTGCTGGCCGCCGAGCGCCACGCCCTGACCCGCGACGAGTTGCAGGCCCAGCTCAACACCTATCTGGATCTGCTCAAAGCGGTGCCTTACAGCCCGCAGAGCACCATTCCGGATGAGGATGCCAAGACCCTGCTGGATCAGGCGATGGAGCTCAACAAGTTCGAGGTGAGCGAGGACAAGCTGGGGCAGATCATCAGTCTCGACCGCTATCAGGCGATCCTGCTGACCTACTACCGCAACAACATCCTCCACCTGTTTGCCATGCCCTCTCTGGTGGCGGCACTAATCGAACGCTGCGAGGGGATCTCCCGCAGCGAGATCATGGCTCGTTGCATCGACATCTATCCGCTGCTCAAGACCGAGCTGTTCCTGCGTTATGAAGAGGAGGAGCTACCGGCGCTGGTTGACAGCCTGCTCGACGCGCTGCAGACCCAGCAACTGATCGAGACCCGCGATGACGGCTACTGGGTCAATCCGGCCAACCAGATGCGCCTGCTGCTGCTGGCGGAGAGTATTCAGGAGACCCTGCAACGCTACGCCATCGTGCTGACCCGGGTGCTGGCCCAGCCTCATATCGAGGCGGAGCAGCTGGAGGCGGACGGCCTGATGATGGCAGAGCGCCTCGGCACCCTGCACGGCATCAACGCCCCCGAGTTCTTCGACCAGAAGCTGTTCAGCACCCTGATCCACACGCTGCGCAAAGAGGGTTACCTCTCTCCCGAGTGCAAGCCGGATCTCGGCCGCTTCCAGGCGCTGGCCGACAACATAGTGCCGCTGCTGAGCAACAAGATCCGCCGCACCATTCAGGCGGGCAATCAGCTCTAATCTGCAACGCAAACAAAGAAGGCCGCATCATGCGGCCTTCATTTTTATCGGAGTCTGCGCGGGAACATGTCACGCCAGCAGGTAATCGAGCACCAGACCGGCAAACACCAACGCCCCCACATAGTTGTTGTTGAGAAACGCCTGGAAGCAGGCTTCCCGCTGCCGCTCGCGAATGAGCCGCTGCTGATAGACAAACAGCACCGCCGCCCCCAGCAATCCCCAGTAATACCAACCCCCCAGCGTCATCAGCTGCCCGACTGCCAGCAACAGCAGCAGCGTCGAGAGTTGCAGTGCGCCGATGATCCGCTTGTCGTAACGGCCAAACAGGATGGCGCTGGATTTGAGGCCGATCTTGAGGTCGTCATCCCGATCCACCATGGCGTACTGGGTGTCGTAAGCCACGGTCCAGAGCAGGTTGGCGAAGAAGAGCAGCCAGGCCACCAGCGGCAGGGCATCCGCCTGCGCCGCATAGGCCATCGGGATCGACCAGGAGAAGGCCATCCCGAGCACCAGCTGGGGGTTCGAGATAAAGCGCTTCATGAAGGGGTAACTCACCGCCAGCAGCAGGGCGACAAACGACAGGCCGATGGTGAGCGGATTCATGGTCAGCACCAGACCAAACGAGATAAGCGCCAGCACGAAGAAGAGCGCCAGCACTTCCCACGGCTTGACTCTACCCGTAGGCAAGGGGCGACCGGCGGTGCGTTTGACGTGGCCGTCAAAGTTGCGATCCGCATAGTCGTTGATCACGCACCCTGCCGAGCGCATCAGAAAGACCCCGACCACAAACACGGTCAGCACCCAGAGATTGGGCAGGCCACCAGCGGCCAGCCAGAGCGCCCACAGGGTTGGCCACAGCAGCAGCAGAGTGCCTATGGGTTTGTCGACGCGGGCCAGCTGCATGTAGGCAAGTCCCCGCTCCTTGGTTAACAGATTCACTCCAGCTCCTTGTCACAGACGAGAGAGGGCAGAAACAGCTCGTGCACCAGCAGTGGCCACTGCCCCAGAAACAGACGGGAACGACGCCCCCAGACAGTGGCGGCCGGGCAACGGGGATTGGCGGCAATATCGAAACGGGCCAGCTGCAGGTGATCGCGGCGGGCAGGCTCATGGCCAAATACCCGCTCACCCAGCGGCTGCTCGCCAAGCTCGGCAATGCCGCTCCCTTGCAGTGCGTCATCGGCAAACAGGGTCCAGCCCAGCACGGCGGGCCCACGATCCCCGTGCAGTATTACCTCGCGGCAGGTACCGGCCGGCGAGGCGGAATCCACCAGCCACTGTTCATCGGCAGTAAGGGCGACCGGGTGATTACCCAGCCACTCCACCGAAAAGTGGCGATTGTGCTGACGCAGACGCCGAGTCATGGAGCCGGGCTCCAGCAGCCAGGGGCGCAAGCTGGCGGGCAATTCGCAACATTCGGGGGCCAGCCACCCGCTTAACGGCGTGAGGGGAACAGTCAACTCGGACTTCACAGCTTCACCATCCAGAGATTTCCGTGTTCAGGTTAAAATCCGGTTTATTATCCGTAAATCAATAGCGAAATGTAAGAACATCCGTGCTTGACGGCCCCGATGGCAACATCAAAAATGGGTTATCTCTTGCTGATGAGCCATCTATATGAAGATCTTCAAAATTCTGCTGGTGTTGTTACTGAGCTGTGGCGCCCTGCAGCAGCAAGCTCTGGCTGAAGATGAGCCGCCCGCCGAGGGCGCAGAGGGGGCTGCCAAGCCCGGTTTCTCCTACCACGCGCTCGATCCCGACATCATCACCAACTACCTGAGTGATAGCAAAACCCTCGGTTATATCCGGGTCACGGTAGAGCTGATGGCGGAAAACGAAGCCGACCTCAAACTGCTGGAGCAGCATGACCCGCTGATCCGCGATGCCATCATCCGTCTGATTGGCAGCAAAAATGCCGATCAAGTGAAGTCCCTGACCAACAGAGAAGAGCTGCGCAAGGAGTGCGAGACAACCGTCAACGAACTGCTGGTGAAAGAGACCGGCAAGAAAGCGGTGCGCGAGCTTATCTTCACCAAGTTCCTCTACCAGTAATCCCTCCCGAAACAATCGCTTATTGGCATATCGGCCAATAAGCGAGCTTTGTCGGTTTATTCGAAATGAAAATCGATTACAATACGACCGTCAAGTCGTAGAGGTAGTCGTTATGGGCAGCAAAACCCTGTGTGAATGGCGCCGTCACGAGATCCCCACCGATCTCAAGGCGCTGAGAAAAATCGTGCGCAAACCCAAGTTTGTCTGCAGCAAGTGCGCCCGTAGCGCCAATGACAAGGGTTACCTCTGCCAACCGCTGCGTTTGAAAGAGGAGTAATTTTCCACTCTAATCGCCGTTCAAAGAGGACCTTGCTAGATTTCATCCTTTACAAGTCTGGCGTAGTACTGCTCAAGCTCGGTGGTCACCTGACGTAATTTCGAGTCTAGGTCTACCTGTCTTGCCCAGACAGCGTCCATCCCACTGGGACTTTGGCGGAGTACTTCGGCCATTTGTGCTTGATTCTGCATCAGTTCGAGATAGTGAGCTCGAAAAGACAACAAAGCATTCAGGCGTCCCATATTATTGGCTCGCTCTGCCTCTTTAGCTGATTTCCGCGCATACCATACCGCCACAACAGCGATGAATCCCGCAACCAATGAGATCACGTCACTGATAGAGATAGCGATATTCTCCCCAATCTCAAATATCATTGATCGGTCCACCCCTGACGCCCCTGTTCGAACAATCTGCGTGCCTGGGTATCATTCGGGCAAACACCGCGATACTCCTCGCCGGAACGGCCAGCCAGATAGAGGTGCTCGGGGCGGCAATACCATGCCAATCCCTTCTGATGTCCCTGCTTCCACAGTTCAGGATCCACCTTCTTGCCACACTGGCCCTGATGGAACTCGATCCGCTCGGTGGTGAAGCCCAGCTTGCCATCCGCCTCCCCCACCTCACTCCACACCTTCTCGCAGGGATCATCGTTGGAGACACAGCCACCCAGCAGGGCAGCCAACAATATGATGGTGAGTCGCATAGTCATCCTTGAGCGTCATTTGGGCAGTTCATTCTACTCAGCGGCCCGCCCCTGACCAAGGACGAACACTCAGCCATGTGAGCGCGGCAAAAAAATCAGGCGGGCCCAAAGCCCGCCTGTTCGTTCAATGCCGTGGTTCACTGGTCATCGAAAGTGTCATCATCCTGCCAGCTTTCATCCTCCCACTGATCCAGCTCTTCTTCCCAGGAATCCGGCTCCCAATCATCATCAGAGGAGTCGTAATCCGGCTTGTGTCCACCCATCTTCACTCTCCTTGGATAGTTCACCCGCACTCCAATTTTATCCGGAATTATCGGGCTCGCCAGTCAAGGGGAGTTCAAAGTTTGACCAGAGTCCGGCCGGCGATCTGGCCTTGCGTGATGGCCTCGGCGGCCTCCACTACCTGCTCCAGCCCAATCTCGGTAACCGCCTGTTCAAAGAAGCTGGCGGGAAGATCCCGTGCCAGTCGCTGCCATGCCAGTTGACGACGTTCAAACGGGCACATCACCGAATCGACCCCCTGCAACCGCACATTGCGCAGGATGAAGGGCATCACACTGGTCGGCAGATCGAAGCCACCCGCCAGCCCGCAGGCCGCCACGGCGCCGCCATAGTTCATCTGAGCCAGCAGCTTGGCCAGCACCTGACTGCCGACGGTATCGATGGCACCGGCCCACAGCTGCTTCTCCAGCGGTTTGGCAGGCACCAGCAGCTCGCTGCGCGGCACGATGCGGCTGGCACCCAACGCAGTGAGCATGGCGCCCTGCTCTTCCGGACGACCGGTCAGCGCAGCCACCTGATAGCCAAGGGCGGCCAGCAGGGCAACCGAGGTGGAGCCCACGCCGCCAGCCGCGCCGGTGACCAGCACCTCGCCGCTTTCGGGAGTAATGCCCGCCTCTTCCAGTGCCAGCACGCAGAGCATGGCGGTGAGACCGGCGGTACCGATGCACATGGCCTGCCGTTCATCCAGCCCGGCGGGCAACGGCACCAGCCAGTCCCCTTTGACCCGCGCCTGTTCGGCCATGCCGCCCCAGTGCCCTTCGCCCACGCCCCAACCGGTCAGCACCACCTTGTCGCCGGGCTGATAGCGGCTGTCGGCAGACTCGAGCACGGTACCGGCGAAGTCGATACCGGGCACCAGCGGCCACTGACGCACAATCTTGCCCTTGCCGGTGATGGCCAACCCATCCTTGTAGTTGATCGAGCTGTAAGCGACCGCCACCCGCACTTCACCTTCCGGCAACTGGCTCTCGGCCAGCCGGGTCAGAGTCGGAACAGTCTTGCCGTCTTGGTTTTCCAGTAACAGAGCCTTGAACATGGTTGCCTCTTTGATGACGTGTGAAACGGGGATCAGCTGCTTTGACGCTTTTGCAGTTGAAAATCGAGAGCCAGCGCAGTGCCCATCACGGACTCCCCGGCCAGTTGGCGCAGGATCAGCTCGGCAGCCTCCTGCCCCATTTTCCGATAGGGGATCCTGACCGAAGTAAGGGTCGGATAACAGGCGCGCGCCACATCCAGATCGTCAAATCCGGCGATGGCGAGTTTGCCCGGCACATTCAAATGGCGGCGCTGGCACTCGAACAGCACCCCGGCCGCCAGTTCGTCGTTGACGCAGATCAGCGCGTCCAGCTCGGGCCAGCGCAGCAGAAATTCCCCCAGCATGGTGGCGCCAGTGCTGAAGCTGGGCCGCTCCGAGGTGTTGATGATGGCATCGGGGGAGAGGTAGTTGTCGAGCAGCGCCTTCTGCCAGCCCTGCATCCGCTGTTGCAGCATCCACTGCTCCTGACGGGCACAGAGAAAACCGATATTGCGGTAGCCACGCTCGATCAGGTGGCGGGTGAGCTGATAACCGGCATCGAAGTTGGAGACCCCCACGTTCATGTCGATGGGGCTGCGGGCCATGGCACCCACTTCCACCACCGGCAGGCGGGAGGCTTTCAGGCGGGTACGGATCGTCTCGCCGGGATCGCCCCCAAACAGCACCACCGCCGCCGGATTGTGCTGCAAAAAGCTGGTCAGCAGGCTCTCTTCCTGCCGCTTCAGATGCTGGGCATCCCCCAGCATGATCTGATACCCCTCCTCAAGCAGGGTCTGTTGCAGGCCCGCGATCATCTCGCCACAGCCCGCTTCCGCCAGACTCGGGACGATCACTACGATGGTCTGGGAAGTCGCAGAGGCCAGCGCTCCGGCGGCCCGATTGGGGATATAGCCGAGCTCTTCCACCGCAGCTTCGATGCGCTCGCGCATCCTGTCGGAGACCATCTCCGGCGTGCGCAGGGCACGGGAAACCGTCATGGCCCCCACACCGGCCAGCTGGGCCACATCGTTGAGGGTCACCCGACCCGTGCTACGGCGCTTCTTTGCTTCTGACATCCATCCCATCCTCGACTTGCGGCTGCTCACTTTAAGGCAAAAGAGCGCCACTGACCATTTGCTCAAGGCCGATTCTACTCTCTTTCCCCCACAATGAGGGCAGGATGACTCCCGTTAATGGGTGAAGTGATAGCGCTATCACAGTTTGATGTTAGCGCTATCTGATAGCGCTAACTTTCGCGATCATCTTCACAGTTTCACCACCGCAAGATCGATAGATTGGCGCCATCATAACTAGCCGGATCACCACCATGCTGACTCAACTGCTGACCGAGGATGTCATCCGCATCGAACCCGTAGCCCGCGACTGGCGTCACGCCATCGAGCTGGCCACGGCGCCCCTGCTGGCCAATGGCACCATCGAGCCCTCCTACGTGGCGGCACTGTTTCGCTCTCATGAAGAGCTCGGCCCCTACTACGTACTGGGCCCCGGTCTGGCGATGCCCCATGCCCGCCCCGAGGACGGAGTCAACCGGCTGGGTCTGGGGCTGACCGTCATCAAGCAGGGGGTCAACTTCGACTCCGAGGGCAACGACCCGATCCGGCTGCTGATCACCCTGGCCGCCAGCGACAGCAACTCCCACGTGGAGACCATCGCCCAGCTGGCCGAGCTGTTTATGAATGAAGAGGACGTGGCGGCCATCATTGCGGCCGACACCAAAGACGACATCCTGCGCATTCTGGCGCGCTACTGATCTGCGCCACGGCGCACCTGACAGAGGAAGAGACAATGAAAATTCTGGTTGTATGCGGTCACGGTCTGGGTACCAGCCTGATAATGGAGATGAGCATCAAGAGCATCCTGAAAGAGCTGGCAGTCACCGCCGAGGTGGATCACCGCGATCTGGCCTCCGCCGGCAGCGAAACCGCCGAGATCTTTGTCGCCACCCGCGACATCGCCGAGCAGCTGCAAGCCATGGGCGTCAATGGCCGCCTGGTGGCCCTCGACAACATGGTCGACAAGGCCGCGATGAAAGAGAAGCTCGCCACCGCCCTGCGCGAACTGGGCGCCCTCTAAGGATCCTCCATGCGGCCTGCGGGCCGCATCTTCCATTGCCAGGAGCTGACCATGGAATTTTTCAACTTTCTGATGTTTGACGTGCTGTCCGAGCCCGCCGTGCTGGTCGGCCTGATCGCGCTTATCGGCCTGATTGCCCAGAAGAAACCGGTGACCGAGTGCATCAAGGGCACGGTCAAGACCATCATGGGTTTCGTCATTCTGGGGGCCGGTGCCACCCTGGTGATCAACTCGCTGGGTGACTTTGCCGTCATCTTCCAGCACGCCTTCGGCATCAAGGGGGTCGTCCCCAACAACGAGGCCATCGTCTCCATCGCCCAGACCTCGTTTGGCAAGGAGATGGCGATGATCATGTTCTTCGCCATGCTGGTGAACATCCTGATCGCCCGCCTGACCCCGTGGAAATTCATCTTCCTGACCGGTCACCACACCCTGTTCATGTCGATGATGGTGGCGGTGATCCTCTCTGCCGGCGGCATGAGCGGCGTGCCGCTGATCGCGGTGGGCAGTCTGGTGGTCGGCGTCGCCATGGTCTTCTTCCCGGCCATCGCCCACCCCTTCATGAAGCAGATCACCGGCTCCGATGACGTGGCGCTGGGCCACTTCTCCACCTGCTCCTACGTGCTCTCCGCCCTGATCGGCGCCAAGTTCGGCAACAAGGCCCACAGCTGCGAAGATGTACAGGTGCCCAAGAGCCTGCTGTTCCTGCGCGATACCCCGGTGGCCATCTCCTTCACCATGGGCATCATCTTCCTGGTGACCTCCGCCTTCGCCGGCCCCGAGTTTGTCTCCAGCGTCGCCAAGGGCAAGCACTGGTTCATGTTCTCCCTGATGCAGTCCATCACCTTCGCCGCCGGTGTCTACGTCATCCTGCAGGGGGTGCGGATGGTCATCGCCGAGATCGTTCCGGCCTTCAAGGGGATCTCCGACAAGCTGGTACCGAACGCCAAGCCGGCACTCGACTGCCCCATCGTCTTCCCCTACGCCCCCAACGCAGTGCTGATCGGCTTCCTGTCGAGCTTTGCCGCCGGCCTGGTGGGGATGGCGCTGCTCTACGCCATGGGCCTGACCGTCATCATCCCGGGCGTGGTACCGCACTTCTTCGTCGGCGCCGCTGCCGGGGTCTTCGGCAACGCCACCGGTGGTCGTCGCGGCGCCATCCTGGGCTCCTTCGCCAACGGCCTGCTGCTGCTCACCATTCTGCCGGTGTTCCTGCTGCCGGTGCTGGGCGACCTCGGCTTCGCCAACACCACCTTCAGTGACTCCGACTTCGGTGTGGTCGGCATCCTGCTGGGGCTGATCGTTCGCTAATCCCGGCCACCGCCAAAAACAAAACGGAGCGCATCGCGCTCCGTTTTTTTATGGCTGAGATGTATGAAAGGCTGACACTCAGTCGTTCTCCAGTGCGGTCAGGCAGTGAGAGAGTGTGCGGGCCAACGCCCCCTGATTGCGCAGCACCACGGCGCGGGCCTGCTCGCCCATCTCGCGGCGGGCGTTGCCGTCAGCAAACAGCTGGCTCACCTGCTCGCCCAGCTCGGCGGCATCGGCCACGATGGTTGCGCCCCCCTGAGCCACCAGCTGGCGGGTAATATCGCTGAAGTTAAAATAGGCAGGGCCGGTCAGGCAGGGCTTGCCGAGCGCCGCCGGCTCCAGCAGGTTGTGACCGCCGATCTTCACCAGACTGCCGCCGACGAAGGCCACATCGGCCGCCGCCAGCATCAGCGGCAGCTCGCCCATGGTATCGCCGAGATAGACCTTATCCTCCGCACGCACCACAACACCATCAGTGCGCCGCACACAGCCATAAGGGGCGCACTGCTCGGCCACCCGGTCGAACCGCTCGGGGTGACGCGGCACCAGAATGAGCAGCGCAGCGGGGTGGTGTTTGAGCAGCAGATCGAAGGCGGCCAGCACCTGCTCGTCCTCACCCTGATGGGTGCTGGCGGCGATCCAGACCGGCCGATCCGTCCCTAACTGCTGGCGCAGGGCTCGCCCTTTTGTCTGCACCTCGTCACCAAACTGGATGTCGAACTTGATGGAGCCGGTCACCGCCAGCCGCGAACGATCGATACCGAGACGAGCGAAGCGGTCGGCGTCATCCTGATGCTGACAGAGCAGATGGGTCAGCGGCCGGCTCAGGGCGTCGAAGGCGCCGTGGAAACGGGCATAACGCTGGCAGGATCGCTCGGAAAGACGGGCGTTGATGATGGTCACCGGCAAATGGCGCGCCTCGCAGGCGGCCAGCCAGTTCGGCCATAACTCGGTCTCCATCACCCAGAGCGCGCGCGGCCTGAAGGTGTCGAGAAAGGCGGCAATGGCCCAGGGGTAGTCGAGCGGCGCGTAGCGATGGATCACCAGATCCCCCAGCCTGGCAGCCTGATCGGCGCCGGTGCGGGTGGTGGTAGTGAGCAGGATCGGCAGGTCGGGCCGCTCTGCTTTCAGGGCGCGAATGAGCGGCGTGATGGCCAGCGTCTCCCCCACGCTCACCGCATGGATCCACAGTGGTGCATCCTGTCCGGTGGCGGGCAGTCGGCCGAGATGCTCGGCCCAGCGCTCGCCAAAGCCGGGCTTGCCCCGCTTCGGCTTGTAGAGGGCCAGCAGTGCCAGAGGCAATCCCAGGTGGATCAGCAGGTTGTAGAGCAGACGATAGGGCATCTTACTGACTCTGCTCCAGCTTCTTGCATGCATCGACCACCTGCTCCGGCGCCAGATCGATCAGGCACTTGAGATGGCCGAACTTGCAGGTGCGCTTGAAGCAGGGGCGACACTCGATGTCGGTGTGGACGATCTCGACCCGATCCGCCAGCGGCGGGGTGTAGAGCGGCGAAGTGGAGCCATAGACACCCACCAGCGGCCGGTTGAGGGCGGCGGCGATGTGCATCAGGCCGGAGTCGTTGGAGATGACCCGGCTGGCCAGCGCCATCAGATCGATCGCCTCGTGCAGGCTGGTCTTGCCCGCCAGCACGTGGCAGTTGGGGCGGGTCAGCAGGTTGACCCGATCCCGGATGGTATTGGCCACCGGCACATCCTTGTTGGAGCCGAAGATCCACACCTGCCACCCCTCGTCCAGATGCTGCTGAGCCACCACGGCGTAGTGCCCCTCCGGCCAGCGCTTGGCCGGGCCAAACTCGGCACCGGGGCAGAGCACCAGCACCGGACGGGCGCGATCCAGTCCCAGTCGCTCCAGCGCCTTGCTCTGGTTGATCAAATCGACGTGGAGAGCCGGGTGCGGAATGGTCGGGATATCGGCCCGGCTCTTCATCTGCGCCTTGGGATAGGCGAGCGCCAGATAGCCCTCCACCATCAGCGGAAAAGCAGACTTGTTGCTGCGCAGGTCGTTGAGCAGACCGTAGCGGCTCTCGCCCTTCCAGCCGGTACGCACCGGAATGCGGGCAAACCAGGGGATCAGCGCCGACTTCATGGAGTTGGGCTGGACGATGGCCTGATCGTACTTCTCGGCGGCCAGCTGCTTGCCGAGGCGGCGGCGCGCCACCAGTTTGAAGTCACCGTGGCCGAGGGGCATGGTGATCGCCTTGTCCACCTCCGGCATCCGCTCCAGCAGGGCGCAGCACCAGGCGGGGGCCATCACGTGCAGTTCGCACTCCGGATGGTTGGCCTTGATCGCCTTGTAGAGACTCTGGGACATCACCATATCGCCGACCCAGGAGGGGCCGATCACCAATATTTTCATCACGCGTCTTCTCTCGGGACTAGCCCGACTGTTAATCATCACTGGGCGAGATTATGCCCCAAGAATGACTGGATAAATAACAGAAGATCCTTGCCAAACGCTGCTGCCACCCCATTTTTCCAGCAGTGGCCCTCTTCCAACCGGACGAGACGAGACAGGCAAACAGCTGATAGAAACGGGCAATGGCGGCTCTCTCTTTAGCCCGTTTTTCCGTTAGAATGGCCCATCAATACGCATTCGACCCGCCAGCCGGGCAATAACCGTGAGCCCCATTTCGTGAAAAAACCGACTCTGGCTGCCGTTCTGATCGTCAAGAATGAAGCCGACAACCTGCGTAAGTGCCTCGCCTCCCTCGACGGACTGGTGGATGAGATCGTCATTCTGGATTCAGGCAGTCAGGACGAGACCCCGGCCATCGCCGCCGAATTTGGGGCCCGTTTCTTCGTCAACGCCAAGTGGCCCGGCTTTGGCAAACAGCGCCGACTGGCCCAGTCCCACGTGCAATCCGACTGGGTGCTGTGGCTGGATGCCGACGAGCGGCTCACCCCCGAGCTGAAAACCGCCATCGCCAACGTGATGACCAATCCGGCCAGCGATACCATCTACTCGATCCCGCGCCTCTCCTGGGTGTTTGGCCGCTTTATCCGCCACAGTGGCTGGTATCCGGATCGGGTGCTGCGCCTCTATCCCAAGGCGCTCACCAGCTACAACGAGGCGCTGGTTCACGAAAAGGTAGAAGTACGGGCCAACATGAAGATCGTCAATATTCATGGCGACCTGCTCCACTTCACCTATCGGGATCTGGAGCACTATCTGGTGAAATCCGCCGGTTATGCCCGCGCCTGGGCCGATCAGCGCACCGCTCGCGGCAAGAAGGGCTCCCTCAGTCAGGGGCTGATCCACGCTGTCGGCTGCTTCCTCAAGATGTACCTGCTCAAAGCGGGCTTCCTCGACGGCAAGCAGGGGCTGCTGCTGGCGATCCTCTCCGCCCACTCCACCTTCGTCAAATACGCCGACCTCTGGGTGCGCCAGCAGCCGCAGCAGCCGGAATAACCGTCATACGAAACAGGGCCCCGCGGGGCCCTGTTTGCATTGCTGCATACGTTATTTGCGCCAGAAAGGCGCCGCCCAGCGGGCCATCACCGGCACCATGGTCTTGGGATCGAGCTGGCTCATATCCTCAGGATGGTCGCTATCCTCCGGCGGGCTGAAGGCAAGGTGACGCCCTTCGCTGTTGAGGGGCTTCCAGCGCAGCGGAGTCGCGGAGCGGCGCATCGGGAAGAAACCGATGGTCGGCACATCGAGCGCCCCGGCAATATGGAGCGGGCCGGTACTACCGGCGATAAACAGGGCTGCGTTGGCCAGCACCTGACAGAACATCGGCAGACCATCGCTGGAGCGGTAGATCCAGCCATTGCCGCCGTGGGCCAGCAGCTCGGCCGCCAGCTGTTCGGCCATCTTCTCCTCGCCCGGGCCTGCGGTCAGCACACACTGCAGCTCGGGGCAGGCCTGATTGAGCTTGATGATGATACGGGCATACTGCTCGATGGAGAGGTTGTTGGCCGAACCGCCGCTACCGGCATGCACCATCAGCCAGGGGCGGCTGGCATCGAGCTTGAGCTTGAGTGCCAGCTGTTCGCGCACCTGCCGCAGAGTCTCGTCATCGAACCGCAGGAAGGGGGTCTGGGGCTCCACCACGGCCATCTGCTGATCGGCCAGGAAGCGGCGGATCAACTCCAGATTGTACTCGGATTCCGGCTTCTGGGAGCGGGAGCGGCGCTGTACCAGTCGCTGGTTGTAGAGCACTTGCGCCAGCTTGGTCGCCGGGGCCAGCCGGTAAGGGATGTGCGCCTTCCACACCAGCATGGCGTTGCGGGAGTTGGAGAAGAGGCAGATGGACGCGTCGAACGCCGCCGCCTTGATCCGCGCCAGCAGCGCTCGCTGTTGCTCCTTGTCGGCCCGCACGCCCGGATCGATGATCACCTCGTCAATCCAGGGGCAGAGCCGGGCCAGCGGCGCCGTGTAGGCCGGAACCAGGGCAGTCACATGACACTCCATGGAGCCTTTGAGCATGGCGAAGCTAGGCCACGCCAGCATGAAGTCACCAATCTTGTCATTGCGAACGACCAGAATACGTTTCATAAAAAATCCCTTTGCTCCCTGTCACCAATGCAAGGAGGCTTGATGCGCGATGGCGTATTCTTGCCTGATGCACTGCTATTCTCAAGCGACGACCTTATAATGCGACCAAATTTCCAGGTTGCAGGACCGCAAAGATGACTACCAGGGTAATTTATCCCGGGACTTTTGATCCCGTTACCAATGGCCACGCCGATCTCATCGGCCGCGCCGCCAAGCTGTTTGACGAGGTGGTGGTCGGGGTCGCCAACAGCCCGAGCAAGCGCCCGCTGTTCGATCTGGCAGAACGTGTCCAGCTTGTCCAGCAAGTAACCAGCACGCTTCCCAACGTCAAGGTGGTGGGCTTCTCCGGGCTGCTGGTCGATTTCGCCAAAGAGCATCAAGCCAACGTGCTGATCCGCGGCCTGCGCGCCGTCTCCGACTTCGAGTACGAGTTTCAGCTGGCCAATATGAACCGCCGCCTGATGCCCACGCTTGAGAGCGTCTTTCTCACCCCAGCCGAGGAGAACTCCTTTATCTCCTCCACTCTGGTGAAAGAGGTGGCGCTGCACGGTGGCGACATTCGTCAGTTTGTCGATCCCGTGGTGGCCCAGGCCATCGCAGCCAAACAGCAACAGCGCTAATCCCTCCCCTGATTGGCAGAAACGAACAAGGGCTACCCGCGGGTAGCCCTTGTTGTATCTCTCTCGCATGGAGAGGTCAGCCTGCTTGCCGGTTACTGACGGGCAAACCGCTCATTCATCTCCTGCACCAGCTGATCGAGCCACTCGTAGCGGCGCCGATACATGGCCCGCTTCTTGGAGGCGATCTCCTCCAGCGGCTTGCGCGGCTGGGCTTGCAGGGCGACGAAGTTGGCATCCACATCCCGGGCGTCGAACTCCTGCCACAGCTCGTCATAATCGGCCTGCAAATTGGCTTTCTGCTTGCTGCTGTAGCGCTTGGCCTGAAACACGTGGGCCCGCTTGCGCACCGCCAGCACCTCCGCCGCCCCCATGCTCTGCGCCAGTTGCAGCACCAGCTGCACCAGCAGGGATTTGGGCCGCAGGCCATGCCCCTCTTTGGTCAGCTCGCGCACCCGATCCTGGGCATTGTCGACCGCAGGCTCCGGCCCCTGCATGGAGCCGATCATCAGAATCAAACGATCCACGCTACCCGCCAGCGAAAAGGCGCAGCTGTAGAGGCGCTGCCCCTCGCCGTTGACGATGGAGAGCGCCAGCTCGGCCTCGCGGCGGAAGGTGCCATCGTGGCGCAGCAGAATGCGGCAGCCACTCTGTGGATAGTGCCCCAGCACGATCCCCTCGCCCAGATAGAGCGGGTCGATCAGCTGCGGGTAGCACTCCAGCAGCAAACGGTAGTGATTTTCCAGCATCTCGGCCCGCTCACGGGCGCTGGCACAGGCGAAGCGATAGGGTCGCATCGGCTTGTCGAGCAGCTCGGGATAGACCGCCGGCAGCGCCTTGAGCGAGTCGCACTGAAACAGACTGAAGACCCGGCTCAGCGACTTGCGATAGAGCAGGCTGCGCAGCACGAACTTGCCGCGATTGAAGGTTTTCCGGTCACATCCCTCGGGGTAGAGGAAGCGGGCCATGGATTTTGCGCAATAGCGCTCCTGCCGGGATAAATATTCCCAGTCTATTGATTTAACTGTCATTTTTATATTCTCAAACCGCCTGAACGGTCGGGATACTAGTGACAGCTGTGCAAATCTTCAACAGAGTGGAAATACGCTGTTACAACTTCCCCCGGATCGGGGCAAAAAGTGCGCTCAGCGCTGGCAATGACTGCAAAAAACCGTGGTGCGCTGGCCCATTCTTGTCTCGGTCAGCAGGGTATGACAGTGGAAACAGGGCTGACCGCCACGGCCATAAACCTGCAACTGCTGCACGAAATAGCCCGGCTTGCCATCGGCACTGGTGAAATCCTTGAGAGTGGTGCCGCCCTGGCGAATCGCCTCGGCCAACACCCGCTTGATCTCGGCCACCAGGGTTCCCAACCGCTCGGCGCTGATATTACCCGCCGCCCGTTTGGGATGAATGCCGGCAGCATAGAGCGCCTCGTTGGCGTAGATGTTGCCCACCCCGACCACCACCTGATTGTCCATCAGGAACTGTTTGATGGCGGTGCTGCGTCCCTTGGCGCGCTCACGCAGGTAATCAGCACTGAAGGCATCGGTGAGCGGCTCGGGCCCCAGCTTGGCGAGCAGCGCATGGGCTTCGGCCGGTTCGCGAGTCCAGAGCAGGGCGCCGAAGCGGCGCGGATCGTTGAGCCGCAGCAGCTTGCCATTCTCCAGCTCGATATCCACGTGGTCGTGCTTCTCGGCCGGGGTGCCGATATCCAGTACCCGCAGGCTGCCGGACATCCCCAGATGAAGGATGGCGGTGCCGAAATCGGTCTCCAGCAGCAGGTATTTGGCACGGCGACGCACCCGATGGATGGTGAGGTCCACCAGCTCCTGAATCTCACCGGGGATCGGCCAGCGCAGGCGGCCATCCCGCACCACTACACGCGTCACCTTGATACCGGTGAGCCAGGGGGAGATCCCCTGACGACTGACTTCAACTTCTGGCAATTCAGGCATTGGCACCTCGCAAGGAAAAGGAACTCAGGGGGCAGGACGCAGCAGATCGCGATACTGCTCGGCAGTGAGGGCGAGCCAGAGACCGGAGGGCAGCTGAGCGCCATATTGGCCGCTGTTCTGATATAGGCCGATCTCGACCGGATCGCTCTGGCCGGCAATCCACACCTTGATGGTCACCGGGGTACCGCGCACCACCTCGCCGGGGGGCAGCAACCAGCCTTGCCAGCGTGCCAGCCGGGCATCCAGCTGCGCCGTGTCGAGTCCCAGATCCGGCATGCTGCGCCAGCCCTGACCGATCCGCTCAATCTGCCAGCTCGGCCCCTGCCAAGTGAGCACTACGGACGCATCCGGCAACAAGGGGCGAGCGCGCTTGGCACTGTTCTCCTGCTGGGCAGTCTCCATACGATGCAACAGGGTGATCACGATCAGCACCACCACAATGATCACGTTATTCCAGCCTTTGCGGCTCAATTTGAACATGGCAAGCCTCCCTTTGAACCGGCAGTGTACTGAATTCGGCGCATAAAAAAACCCGGCACGAAGCCGGGTTTTTGGGAATGCAGCATCAAGTAATTACTTGATTTTGCCTTCCTTGTAGATCACATGCTGACGAACAACGGGATCAAACTTTTTGATCTCCATTTTTTCGGGCATGGTGCGCTTGTTTTTGGTAGTGGTATAGAAGTGACCAGTACCGGCGCTGGAGTTCAGGCGAATTTTCTCGCGAATACCTTTAGCCATGATCTAATTCCTTATACCTTAACACCGCTGGCGCGCAGTTCAGCCAGAACCACTTCAACGCCACGCTTGTCGATGATACGCATGCCTTTTGCGGATACGCGCAGGCTTACGAAGCGTTTTTCACTCTCAACCCAGAAACGGTGAGTGTGCAGGTTCGGCAGGAAACGACGCTTGGTGGCGTTGTTAGCGTGCGAACGGTTGTTACCAACTGCCGGGCGCTTGCCGGTTACTTGGCATACTCTAGACATGTCAGTCTCTCCAAATCTTACTTCATTGCTCGAGCAAATATCTGCCCCGCTGGCCTTCGATTGCGGGGCAAACAGAAGGCGGCATTTTATACAGCATCCGTGATCAAAGATCAACTAATACGGTGCCAGAGCACAGTTATAGCCAACCGCGCTCGGCAAAAGAAACCGTGATGCCATCACCGATCACCAAGTGATCCAGCACTCTGATATCGATCAGGGCCAAAGCGGCCGTGATCCGATCCGTGATCTGGCGGTCGGCCCTACTGGGCTCGGCGACGCCGGACGGGTGATTATGCGCCAGAATCACAGCGGCTGCATTATGTTTGAGCGCGATCTGCACGATTTCTCTTGGCCAGACGCTCGCCGAGTCGATGGTGCCGAAAAAAAGCTCAACAAATTGAATGACTCTGTGCTGATTGTCGAGCAACAGCAGGGCAAACACCTCGCGTGGCCGATCCCGCAACTGGGCCTGCAGATAGTCGCGGGTCAGCTGGGGCGAGGTGAGGGCATCACCCCGTTGCAGCTGCTCGGCCAGATGGCGTCTGGCCATCTCCAGCACCGCCTGCAACTGGGCATATTTGGCCGGGCCAAGGCCGTGCGCCTCGCAGAATGCCCGTTGATCCGCGCCCAGCAAGCTGCGCAAAGAGCCGAATTGATTCAATAGATTACGTGAAAGATCCACTGCACTCAGGCCATTGACACCGGTGCGCAGAAAGATGGCGAGCAGCTCGGCATCGGAGAGCGCCGCAGGCCCCTGACGCAGCAGCTTCTCTCTGGGGCGTTCATCTTCCGGCCACTCTTTGATGCTCATTTGTCTCTCCCTCATCCCTGTTGAGAAAAAACATAGCAAAAAATTGCGCGCGCCCGACCACACCCCTTGATGCCAACCCCTGTCGTCATCCATTGCCTGTGGTATCTTAGCCGACCAGTCAGAATGAGCCGGATAGAGAAACAGCAGATGAGATTGGCCGATAAACGCATCCTGTTGGGTGTCAGCGGCGGGATCGCCGCCTACAAGAGTGCCGAGCTGGTACGCCGCCTGAAAGATCAGGGCGCCGAAGTGCGGGTGGTGATGACCCGCTCCGCCAAGGAGTTCATCACCCCGCTGACCCTGCAGGCGGTCTCCGGTCATCCGGTGGCCTACAGCCTGCTGGATCCTTCCGCCGAAGCGGGCATGGGCCATATCGAGCTGGCCAAGTGGGCCGATCTGGTGCTGATCGCCCCCGCCAGCGCCAACCTGATGGCGCGGATGGCTGCAGGCATGGCCGACGAACTGCTGACCACCCTCTGTCTGGCCACTCCGGCGCCCATCGCGCTGGCACCTGCCATGAACCAGCAGATGTATCTCAACGCCGCGACCCAGGCCAACCTCAAGACCCTGGCCAGCCGCGGCATTCTGCTGTGGGGGCCGGATGCAGGAAGCCAGGCCTGTGGCGATGTGGGCCCGGGCCGGATGCTGGATCCCCTCGAACTGGTGGATCGCTGCTGCCAGCAGCTGGCCGCCGAGCCCTTGCTGGCGGGCGTCAAGCTGCTGCTCACCGCAGGTCCGACCCGCGAGGCACTGGATCCGGTGCGCTACATCAGCAACCACAGCTCCGGCAAGATGGGCTACGCCATCGCCCGAGCTGCCCGTGAAGCGGGCGCCGAAGTGACGCTGGTGAGCGGCCCGGTGACGCTAGCTACGCCTGCTGGCGTGACCCGTGTCGATGTCGAGAGCGCGGAGCAAATGCATCAGGCGGTGATGAGCCGGGTCGGCGAGTGCGACCTCTTCATCGGCTGCGCCGCGGTGGCCGACTACCGCCCCGAACAGGTCGCCAGCCAGAAGATCAAGAAGACCGGCGATAACGACCAGATGGTGGTGACGCTGGTGAAGAATCCCGACATCATCGCGGCCGTTGGTGCCCTTTCAGACAAACCCTTCACCGTCGGATTTGCCGCCGAAACCGTGGATGTGGAACAATACGCCCTCGACAAGTTGCAGCGTAAGCGGCTGGACATGATCGCCGCCAACGATGTGTCCCGCGAGGGGCAAGGCTTCAACGCCGATGACAACGCCCTGACCGTGTTCTGGCAAGGGGGCCAGGCCCCGCTGCCGCTGGCCGACAAGCTGACGCTGGCCCGTCACCTGATCGCCCTGATTGCACGCCACTACCGGCACTGAGCGTCCCGAAAGAACAAGACTCACGGCGCCCCGCCTTGCCAAGAGGGGCGCCAATACAAGATCCAACTGAAAAAGCGATTCATGACTACACAAATTGAACTGAAGATTCTGGATGCCCGTATCGGTACCGAGTTCCCGCTGCCCGCCTACGCCACACCGGGCTCTGCCGGCATGGATCTGCGCGCACTGCTGGATGCGCCGCTGACTCTGGCTCCGGGCGATACCACCCTGGTGCCGACCGGTCTGGCCATTCACATCCAGGATCCGGGTCTGTGTGCCACCATCCTGCCCCGCTCCGGCCTCGGCCATAAGCACGGCATCGTGCTGGGCAACCTGGTCGGTCTCATCGATTCCGACTATCAGGGTCAGCTGATGGTCTCGGTCTGGAACCGCGGCAAGGATGAGTTCACCATGCAACCCGGCGAGCGCATCGCCCAGCTGGTGATCATGCCGGTAGTTCAGGCCAGCTTCCAACTGGTCGATGAGTTCAACCAGAGCGAACGGGGTGAAGGCGGTTTTGGTTCTTCTGGTCGCCAATAACAGACCACACCAGCCCGACGGGCGGTGCCTAATAACAGAATCAAGCCATTGTTTTTTTAGGGGAATCCATGGCAAGCAGTAATCAGAAACAGAGTCGGCGCGATCAGATCCTGCAGGCGCTCGCCCATATGCTGGAAACCAGTCCGGGTCAGCGCATCACCACGGCCCGTCTGGCGGCCGAGGTCGGCGTCTCTGAAGCAGCCCTCTATCGACATTTTCCCAGCAAGGCGCGGATGTTCGAGGGGCTGATCGACTTTATCGAGGATTCCCTGCTGTCACGGGTCAATCTGATCATGGCGGAAGAGAAGGACACCATGGCGCGCTGTCACCATATCCTGCAGCTGCTGCTGGTGTTCGCCGAGCGCAATCCCGGCATCACCCGCATCCTCAATGGCGACGCCCTGCTGGGTGAGCACGATCGGCTGCGGGATCGCATCAGCATCCTGTTCGACAAGCTGGAGACCCAGATCAAACAGGTGCTGCGCGAGAAGCGGCTGCGCGAGGGGCAAGGCTTCCAGCTCGACGAAACCATGCTGGCCAATCTGCTGCTGGCCTACACCGAAGGCCGCATCAGCCAGTTCGTGCGCTCCGAGTTCAAGCTCAAGCCGACCGCCGGTTTCGAAGATCAGTGGCAATTTATCCGCAGCCAGCTGCTGCAGAGCTGATGGTTTTTTCGCATCATTCAGCAAAAAGAAGGGAGGCTTTGGCCTCCCTTCTTTTTTGTGTCAGGTTTTTATGGCAGAAAAGAAGTACCAGATGCGACCCGTACTGTCGCGCTGCGGTGTTAGATTTATCCACCATAAACCTTTTAGAACCTGACAGGACATTCTATGGAACCCGAAATCATTACCGAAGCGCAGACCTGGCTGGTCAATAATCAG
This sequence comes from Aeromonas sp. s13, assembly GCF_040907905.1. Taxonomy (NCBI): domain Bacteria; kingdom Pseudomonadati; phylum Pseudomonadota; class Gammaproteobacteria; order Aeromonadales; family Aeromonadaceae; genus Aeromonas; species Aeromonas sp. s13. Next base: position 36,458 of record NZ_JBFOCS010000006.1, read on the forward strand.
GGACTGCTGATCGAATACGGCGTCAATATCGCCGCCGCCCTGCTGACCCTGCTGGTCGGCTATATCGCCGCCAACCTCATCAGCGGTGGCGTGGTCAAGGTGATGCAGGCCCGCAAGCTGGACACCACAGTCACCCACTTCGTCGGCAGCATCCTCAAGTACGCCATTCTGGTGTTCGTGGTGATCGCCGCGCTGGGCCGTGTCGGCGTGCAGACAGCCTCCTTCGTCGCCATTATCGGTGCCGCCGGTCTGGCCATCGGTCTGGCGCTGCAGGGCTCGCTCTCCAACTTCGCTGCCGGCTTCCTGCTGATCATCTTCCGCCCTATCAAGGCGGGTGAGTTCATCGAAGTGGCAGGCACTGCGGGTGTGGTACAGTCCGTTCAGCTCTTTACCACTACCCTCACCTCCGGTGACAACAAGATGGTGGTAGTACCGAACTCCGCCATCCTCAACGGCACCATCGTCAACTACTCGCGTATGGATACCCGCCGCGTCGATATGACCTTTGGCATCGGCTACGGCTCTGACCTGCGCCAGGCCAAACAGATCCTGGAGCGTCTGGTAAGCGAAGAGCCGCGCATCCTGAAAGATCCGGCAGCCACCATCGCCGTTGCCGCGCTGGCCGACTCCTCGGTCAATATCGTGGTGCGCCCCTGGGTGAAAACCGCTGACTACTGGGGTGTCTGGTTCGACTTCCACGAGAAGGTGAAACTGACCTTTGATGCCGAAGGGATCGAAATTCCCTTCCCGCAGATGGTGATGCACATGCAAAAAACGCAGGCATGATCGCGGTTCTGCTGCAACAGACAATGCCAGCCTTCGGGCTGGCATTGTCGTTTCTGGCCCCACCCCATGGCCGTGTCGGTGCATAACCACGCCAACCGGATGAAAACAATTTCAGGCCATCGGGGTGCCCCCAATCATGAGCAAGCGCAAGATCCGCCTTGCTTTCGTGGCACATAATCCCAATGTTCTGGTTGTATGCTCCCGACAGTGACCCATTGCGGTAAAAGACAATCGGTAAAAATCTGTTACACGGGCCGCCCGATCGGCTCGCTATAATGCTCGGATAATAAGGTTTGGCGGGACCTTGCCTGCAAGGTTCAAACACAACTTGGCATTTCAGGAATCCTATGAAAAACATCAATCCAACCCAAACCCAGGCCTGGCAGGCACTGGAAGCCCACTTTGCAGCAAACAAAGAGACCCGACTCAAGGATCTGTTCGCGCAGGACCCGAAGCGCTTTGACAAGTTTTCCCTTACCTTCGGCGGCGACATCCTGGTTGATTACTCGAAGAACCTGATCACCGAAGAAACCCTCAAGTTGCTGGTTGATCTGGCCAAAGAGACCGATCTTCGCAGCGCGATCGATGCCATGTTCAATGGCGACAAGATCAACATGACCGAAGGCCGCTCCGTACTGCACGTGGCCCTGCGCAACCGCTCCGACCGCCCCATCGAGTGCGACGGCAAGGACGTGATGCCGGAAGTGAACGCCGTACTGGCCAAGATGAAAGGCTTCTGCGAGAAGATCATCTCCGGCGAGTGGAAAGGCTACACCGGCAAAGCGATCCAGCACGTGGTCAACATCGGTATCGGTGGCTCCGATCTCGGCCCGGTAATGATCACCGAGGCACTGCGTCCCTACAAAAACCACCTGCAGATGCACTTCGTCTCCAACGTCGATGGTACCCACATCGCCGAGACCCTGAAGAAGATCGATCCGGAAACCACCCTGTTCCTGGTGGCCTCCAAGACCTTCACCACCCAGGAGACCATGACCAACGCCCTGACCGCCCGCGACTGGTTCATCAAGATCGCCGGTGACAAGGCCCACGTTGCCAAGCACTTCGCGGCTCTCTCCACCAACGGCAAGGCCGTGGCCGAGTTCGGCATCGACACCAACAACATGTTCGAGTTCTGGGACTGGGTTGGCGGCCGCTACTCCTCCTGGTCTGCCATCGGCATGCCCATCGCCCTGTCTGTCGGTTTCGAGAACTTCGAAGCCCTGCTGCAAGGCGCTTTCGAGATGGACATGCACTTCGCCACTGCCTCCTATGAACAGAACGTGCCGGTGCTGCTGGCGCTGATCGGCCTGTGGTACAACAACTTCTACGGTGCCGAGTCCGAAGCCATTCTGCCGTACGACCAGTACATGCACCGCTTCCCTGCCTACTTCCAGCAAGGCAACATGGAATCCAACGGCAAGTACGTGGATCGCAACGGCAAGCCGGTTGACTACCAGACCGGCCCCATCATCTGGGGTGAGCCGGGCACCAACGGCCAGCACGCCTTCTACCAGCTGATCCATCAGGGCACCAAGCTGATCCCCTGTGACTTCCTGGCACCGGCCATCAGCCACAACCCGATCGGTGACCACCATCCGAAACTGCTGGCCAACTTCTTCGCCCAGACCGAGGCGCTGGCCTTCGGCAAGAGCAAGGAAGAGGTTGAAGCCGAGTTCCTGGCGGCTGGCACAACCCTGGAGCAGGTCAAGGATCTGGTGCCGTTCAAGGTGTTCGAAGGCAACCGCCCGACCAACTCCATCCTGTTCAAGAGCCTGACCCCGAAAACCCTGGGTGCCCTGATCGCCATGTATGAGCACAAGATCTTCGTACAGGGCGCAATCTGGAACATCTTCAGCTTCGACCAGTGGGGCGTGGAGCTGGGCAAACAGCTGGCCAACAAGATCCTGCCTGAGCTGGGCAACAACGAGGCTGTCACCAGCCACGACTGCTCCACCAACGGTCTGATCAACACCTGGAAAGCGTGGAAAGCCTGATTTATCCGGCCTTTCTGAATGCAAAAGCCCCGCTCGATGAGCGGGGCTTTTTTATGACCATTGTCCCGTCCTGAATATGGTTTACACCTTTCCCCCCAATAAATGGAGAACCCGATGGGACAAGGTGTGAAACGGACACAGCGCGATTACTCG
>NZ_JBFOCS010000060.1:0-54084 GCF_040907905.1 Aeromonas sp. s13
TAGCGCCGTGGAACCACCTGATCCCATGCCGAACTCAGAAGTGAAACGCGGTAGCGCCGATGGTAGTGTGGCATTCGCCATGCGAGAGTAGGACATTGCCAGGCACCCAATACAAGAAACCCCGCTCATCGAGCGGGGTTTTTTATTGCCTGAAAATCAGCAGGCTGCCTTATAATTGACCTGTTTTCCCCCTATTTCCCCTGAACTCTTTATCTTCCCTTCTGTTTTACTCATAAAAATCGGCGTTAGCGGCGTAAAATGACGATTTATTTTGTCGGAGATAGCCCATGTTTTGTCCAAAATGCGGCGGTCAAACCCTGCAGAGCGTCAGCCCCAAAGAGTTTCTCTGTGGCTGCGGTTTTCATTTTTTCCAGAATGTGGCGACGGCGGTGATGGTGGCGCTTTGCTGGCAGGATGAGGTGCTGGTTGCGGTGAGGGCCGGCAATCCGGGCAAAGGGTTGCTGGATCTGCCTGGAGGATTTGTCGATCCCGGCGAGTCGCTGGAGGTGGCGCTGGTGCGTGAGTTGCAGGAGGAGCTGGGGCTAGATGTTAGCGCCCAACCTTTTACCTATCTCGGTTCATTCCCCAATATCTACCCCTACGATGGCATCACCTATCACACCTGTGACACCTTCTTTGCCATCGTGCTGAGCGAAAAACCGGTCATCCAGCCGGCTGATGATGTGGCCGCCTGTCAGTGGTTGAAGATCTGCGATATCCCCTTGTCCCGCTTTGCTTTCGAGTCGACGCGTACCGCGATGGCGCGGTTGCAGCAATCCCCTTTGCAAGCCTGATCCCTGCTGATGACGATGGGGATTGGCAGCGACCATCCCTGTCTCATCCTTGTCCGCTTTTGTCCCGCAGACGCCATTCGTCAGACGGTGAGTGGTATAGTCAGCAGTGGATCCGGATTCAAGGAGCATATCGTGAAGAAGATAGTTCTCATCTTGCTCGGCATCGCCGTGGCGGCCTTGCTGGCCATAGTGACGCTGATAAGCCTTATCGACCCCAATCAATTCAAGCCCCAACTGGCTGAACAGGTGCGCAAGAGCACGGGCCGGGAACTGGTGATGGCGGGGGAGATTGACTGGCGTTTCTGGCCGAGTCTCGGCCTCTCGCTGGAGAAGGTCGCTCTGCGCAATCCGGCCGGTTTTGCCGAGCCGGATCTGGTTCGTTTCGAACAGGGCGAGGCCTCGGTGGCCTTGTTGCCGCTGCTCTCACATCGTCTGGAGATTGGCAAGGTGACGCTGAGTGGCGCCCATCTCTTTATCCAGACCAAGGCGGATGGCAGCTCCAATCTGAGCGGACTGATCAAAGATGCCACTGCTGATGCAAGCGAACCGGTCGTCCCCGCAACCCCTGCGCCAACCGCTGATAGCAAGCCCTGGCAGATCAGCTTGCAGGGTGTCGCGCTCTCCCAGGCCAGTGCGCTGGTACAGGATGATCGCCGCGGCACGTCGCTGCGACTGGGTCAACTCGATCTCGATATGGGGCAGCTGGCCACCGGTCAGTGGGTACCCGTGACGCTGGCCGCTAAGGGGAGTGCCGACAAGCTCGCTTTCGATGTGAAAGGGCAGACCCAGATCAAGCTGGCGCAGGAGGTGATGGCCAGTGAACTGAAAGATCTGAGCCTCAGTGGCAGCCTGAGTGATCCGTACCTGCGACTCGACAGTTTCTCCATCAAGGGAGACCGACTGGCCTTGGGTGAGTGGAGCAACCTCACGTTGGCGCTGAAAGGAGCCAAGGTAGAGGGGCAGCAAGCTTCACTGGCTGGCTCGCTGGAAGGAACGCTCAAGGGACGGCTCGATAAAGAGATGAAGCTGGCCGAACTCTCCGATGTGCTGCTGACAGCCGCGCTGGAAGGTGGTGCGCTGCCGCGCCCGCAGATGAAGCTGAAACTGGCCGGCTTTGCCCGTGCCGAGCTCGACAAGCAGTTGATTACCCTGAACAAGCTGGTGATGAGTGCCGATGAGGCACTGTTGAGTGGTGATGGAACCGTGCAGCTTGGCGCTGTTCCCGCAATCAGCTTCGATCTCAAGGGGGAGAAGCTGGATCTCGACAAATGGCTCGCCAAATCGGCACCTAACACACCAGCGCAGGCGAAAGAGGACAAACCGGCGACCGGTGTTGCCAACACTGCTGCAAATGGCAATAAAGCGGCAACTGGCAAGGGCGAAGCTCTCTCCACGGTTGAACCGGATCTGGGCGCGCTCAAAGGGGTGGATCTGGATGGTCGGCTGCAACTCGGCAGCCTGCGTCTGAAAGGGCTGGATCTCGGTGCTATCGATCTTCAGGTGGCTCTGGCCAAAGGGCTGCTGACGCTCAAACAGTTCAGCGCGACCGTAGCAGGTGGTCAGGTAAACGCGAACGGGGTACTCGACGCGCGCCAGCAACCCGCTACCTACAAGGTGCACAAGCAGGTGGCCGGGGTGAACATTCGTCCCTTGTTGCAGACTCTGGCTCAGAGTGATCTGCTGGAGGGCAAGGGCGATCTCGATGTGCAGGTACAGGGCCGTGGTCTCTCCGCGCTGGCACTGCGCAACGGGATGCAGGGCAAGGTGACATTGAAGCTGAGTGACGGCGCCCTGCACGGTATCAACCTGCCTGAGATGATCCGCGAGGCGCGGGCTACCCTCACCGGCAAGGGGGCCGAGCAGGTGAAGGAGGCGCGCAAGACCGACTTCAGCGCCCTGACCGCCAGCTTCCAGATTGCCGATGGCATCGCCCGCAGCAACGACATCCAGCTCTTTGCTCCCGCTTTGCGCGTCAAGGGCGAGGGGCAGACGGCGCTGGTGCCGGAGAGCCTCGACTTCCTGTTCCTCACCTCCATCGTTGAGAGCAGCAAGGGGCAGGGAGGCAAGGATGTGGACGAGCTGAAGGAGATCACCATTCCGGTGCGGATCGGCGGTCACTGGCAAGCTCCCAGCTATCAGCTCGACGTGAAGGCATTGCTCAGCAACAACAAGTTGCTGGAGGATAAGGCCCGCAAGGAGGCCGAACGCGGCCTCAAGAAGCTGCTGGGTGACAAGGCCGACAACGAGGCCGTCAAAGGGGTGGCCGACCAGCTGCTCAAGGGGCTGTTCAAATAGATGACGGTTCATATGGGCTGGCGGGAGCCGCGCCAATGCCGTTAGCGGTTGACCGGATGTCAGCGCCATTGAAAAATGGCGCTGACATTTTTTATGGCGCAGTGACCTGCTGCGCCTTGATCCGGAGTCCTCTCGAGTTGAACCCATGCGCCTGATCCTGCTGCTCTGCTCCCTGATCTGCTACGGCATGGCATCTCCCGTGCTGGCCGGGCCGCTGGCTGATAGCCTGGCGGATGAGCTGGCCAGGCAGGCTCCCGAACAGGCGCTGCCTCTTGACGAGGTGCAGCGGCTCGACCGGCGCCTGATTGTTCCCGACTCCCTCTATCCCGCCTGGCAGCGCTACCCGCTGCGCCAGTTGCAGGCTATCTATCGCTACCAGCAGGAGTGTGGGACAGAGAATGACTTGCCCGCCGAGTGGCTGCCGCTGCTGCGGGCGCTTTGCGGCCAAGGGGCTGCGCCCTCGACCCGCTGGTTTGCCGCTCACCCCGTCTATCCGCTGGGCGGTTCCAGCGCAGCCCGCTGGCTGGCAGGTCATCCGGCGGCCGGGCTCGACGCTCTGCTCCATGTGCGGGAGCGGCGCGATCGGTTGGGGCAGCTTGGCGAGCTTGATGATGACAACCTAGACGCCCTGCTGCGGGGTGAGCGCTGGTTGCTGCAATCGGGTCAGCTCTGGCTGCTCGCAGATCAGCAGTGGCGCCGTTATGGCGCCGGGCAGTGGCAGCCGCTGGCCGATCGGCTTGGCGTGACGCTGGATAGCCGGGTCAATGGCCCCTGTGAAGAGCGAGTCGGAGCGATTTGCTTCAACACTCGCCCCACGCTGCATTGGCAGTGGCTGGCGCTGGCCAGCACGCTTGGCTTTATCCTGTTGCTGGGGTGGGCCAGCTGGCAGCGCTGGCGCCTGCTGCGGGAGCGGCGCGTCGCATTGCAGATGCTGACCCACGAGCTGCGCACTCCCATCATGGCGCTCTCCGGCATCAGCGAGGAGCTGCGCCACGATTTCGACCGGCTGCCCCCTTCCGCCCAGCAGAGCGTGGGTCAGCTGCTGGGCAGTGTCGCCCGTCTGCATCAACTGGCGCAGGCCAGTCGCCACTATCTGGCGGCAGAGGCTCTAGAGGATGAACGGGTGGCGGTCAGTCTCACCGAGTGGCTCACCCTGGCTTGCGAGCGGCATGGTGCCGCCTTCTGCCTTGAGCGGGAGATGACTCTGGCGCTCCCCTTCTACTGGCTCGATCTCGCCCTCGACAATTTGCTGCGCAACGCCAGCCAGCATGGCTGTGCACCGGTTCGGATCTGTGCCAGCTGGCAGGCGGGGCGTTTGATCCTCGCGGTCAGCGATGGCGGCGAGCTGCCGGGTTACCGGCTCGCTACCCTGCTGCGCCGCGGTGCCCGTGCCGATGGTCTGGGGCTGGGGCTTGCCATCGTGCGCCATCTGCTGCGCCGTTTGGGCGGGCGCCTCGCCCTATCCGGCCCGCCCACTACTTTTACCCTGACGCTGCCCTGCCAACTCTGGAGCGACCCCGAATCATGAAGACCATCCTGCTTGTCGAAGACGAGGCATTGCTGGCGGAGAATCTGCAACGCTATCTGACCCGCGAGGGGTATCGCTGCCTCTGGTGCGACACTCTGGCTGCGGCGGAGCAGCAGTGGCTGGCGGCGGATCTGGTGCTGCTCGATCGCACCATGCCGGAGGGGGATGCCCTCGACTGGCTACCCCAGTGGCTGTCGCGCAAGGCGCTGCCGGTGATCGTGCTCACCGCAAGGGTGGAGGTGAGCGATCGGGTGGCCGGGCTCGATGCGGGGGCGCGCGACTACCTGACCAAGCCCTTCTCCCACGACGAGCTGCTGGCGCGGATCCGGGCTCAGCTGCGCCAGCTGGGGGATGGCACTCAGGCGGTGGGCGGCTTGCAGCTCCACCCCGCCCGGATGCAGGCGAGCTGGCAGGATGCGGAGGTGAGCTTTACCCCCACCGAGTTTGCCCTGCTCACCCTGCTGGTGCGGATGGCGGGGCGGGTGCTGAGCCGGGAGGAGATCCTCAACCGGGTATGGGGCTATCAGGCGTTTCCCTCCACCCGCACCGTTGATACCCATATTCTGCAGCTGCGCCAGAAGCTACCCGGACTGGCCATCGAGACGGTGCGCGGCATCGGCTACCGGCTGGAGGTGACAGCGTGAAGCGTGCAACGCTGGCTGGGCTGCTGTTGGCTCTAAGCGTCGGCTTGCTAAACGCAAGCTGCGTGATGGCAACCGAACGCGCCGACCCGCTGCAACCGGCTACGTTGGCGCTGTTGCAGGGAGATAACCGGCACGCCTGGCAATCTTTGCAGCAGGCATGGCCCGCCCTCACAAATGATGCCGAGCGCCGTCGCTGGCAGGGGATGCTGGCCGCGCTGAGTGCCCAGCACTGCGGCAAGGATTTCCCTCTCACTCTGCCTGATGGGGTGAGCGAGCTGCGCCTTGAGCTGATCCAGCGCGATGCGCCGCTGTTGCGAGACTATCGGGTGCAGTTGACCGGAGAGGGGCCCATCACCGCCGCTGAACTTGTCGATCCCGCTGGCCACAACCGGTTGGCAGGTGCCCAGTGGGAGGCGGAAGGGAGTAAGGGGGTCAGGGTCGTGGGGGCCGATCTGCCGATGCCTTTACCAGCCGGACTCTATCAGCTACGGCTGACGGTGGCGGGCAAGGAGTGGCAGGTAGCGTTGCCGCTGCCTGCGGTGCAGGATCTGGACTGGCTCTCCCGCTCGCCGCAGGCGGTAGCCAATCCCCCCGCCAATCCCGCTTCTTGTACGCCGCTCTGGCTTGAGCAGACTGTGCTGGCCCGCCCGCAATATTCCCTGCTCTGGTGGAACCGTCTGCCTCTCGATGGCAAGGTGGGCTGGCCTGCCGCTACGCCCGACAGTTGGCGCACCCTTTCGCTGGTGCAGACCAGCCAGCGCGGTCAGCTGGTGTTGCAGCTAAGTCACAGTCAGGCGGGGCCGGTGGAGTGATGCCGGGGGATTGGGTCGCTGCTTCTGGCAAAGATTGTTTCGCTGGTGCAATGACTGTCACTTTTTGTTGATGTTATTTGCAACAATTGCCCGGTGGATGGTGGGGGCTATTAAACGGGACATGGCTGAGAGAAGCCTCCGCCGCCAATCTGTGCTTAATCCTGACATTGCCCTGACAATCCAGGCCCGCCGATCTGCTGAAATGGCGATTCCCGTGTGTTATCAGGAATCACCGACCATGACTTCTTTCCCCGTGCTGGCGAGCCGACTCCACCTGCTGCTGTTGATGCCGCTGCTCTCCCTGCCTGCCGAAGCGCTGACTCTGGCCAACGATCAGTGGCGCATCGAGCTGGATCCCGCCACCCTGGCGGCCGAGGCTGTGCTGCCATCGGGCCAGCACCTTGCCATCTCCTCTCCCGGCCCGCGCCAGCCTGTCACGGCCTTGCAGCAGGAGGGGGAGCGTGCCAGCTGGCTGACTCGTGCCGATGGCGAGGTGCGTGCCTTGGCTCGCCTTGATGGCAACCGTCTGATCCTCACCCTGAGCCGTGCGAGTGCAGGCGAGCTGGTGTGGCCGCGGGTACCGGCAGGGGCGCAGGCGCTGATACTGCCGATCCACGAGGGATTTCGCATTCCGGCTACGCACACTGCGTGGCGCAAGGCGCTGGCGCAGGAGTATCAGGGGATCAACACCACCGAAAATCTCACCCTGCCGCTGGTCGGGCTGGATCACGGCGATCAGCAGCTGGCGATCCTCTTTGCCAACCCCTTCAACAACCGGCTCACCTTTGCGCCCAAGCAAGATGGTATTGCCCTGACGGCGACCCACAGCGTCAACCGCCTCAATCTGGCCGCCCCCTATGAGGTGGCGGTCTCGCTGCAACCGGGCAACGACTGGTTGGCTGCGGCCAAGGCCTACCGTAGCTGGCTGCAGGAGCGGGGCGAGCTGGTCTCGCTCGAGAGCAAGCTGGCGGCAGTAAAGGATGGCAAGCGGCTGATCGGCGCCTCTCACCTCTACCTCTGGGGCGAGCGACTGCTGGTGCCACAGGATGTGAAGAGTTGGCCCGCGCTGCGCCGCCTGATCCCCGCCGACTGGCTCAAGGGGGAGAGTAAAACGGCGCTGAAAGCGCCCGATCTTGAGCGCAATCGCTACCTGCAAAATCTGGTGCTGGCCGGAGTTGAGCAGGCGCTCGTGCTGCGCCATCCGGGTCAGCAACCGGCCGATTTCGCTGCCAGGCGCACGCTGGCGGCCACGCAACTGGGGGCGGCGCTCAACGAGCCTCAGAGCTGGGGCGATGGCAGTTCGGCCAAGATGATCACTGCTCTCAAGCAGTCTGGACTACCCAAACTCTGGCTGGGTCTGCCCCAGTGGACCGCCGGTTTTGCTGCGCCAGAGGGGATAGCGCTTGCCAAAGCGGCGGGCTATCTCATCGCCCCTTACGACTCTTACGATACCGCGCTGCCGGAGGGGAATAGCCAACAGAGCTGGCTCACCGCCCAGATGGGGCAGGATATCTACCTGCGCTGCGGCATCATGCAGGAGAACGGACGGCGCAAGAGCGGCTTTCAAAATAGCGGCGTCTACACCAATCAGGCCTGCGTGCGCCCGGTGATGGAACAGCGCGTACCCTGGTTGCAGCAGGCGAGCCACTACAACAGCTGGTTCCTCGATGTGGCGGCGACCGGCATGGTGTTTGACGACTTCGACCCGGCCAAGCCAACCAGTCAGGCGCAGGATGCGGACAACCGGATGGCCGGGATGGCGTGGATTGCCAGGAGTCAGGGGGTGCTGGTGGGCTCCGAGGAGGGCGGCGCGGTTGCCAACCGCACTGCGGCCTTTGCCCACGGCCCCCAGACCAGCGGCTTTGGCTGGCAGGATCCCGATATGCGCCGCAACAAGCGCTCTCCCTACTATCTGGGAGCCTGGTATCCCGACTATCAGCCCGCGTTCTTTTTTCGCCAGAGCCACCTAAAACCTGAGTATCAGGGGCTCTACTTCGATCCGGCGCTGCGGTTGCCGCTGTTCCAGAGCGTCTTTCACGACAGCATAGTGACCACCCATCACTGGACGATGGATAGCCTCAAATTCAGGGAGAGCCGTCAGGTAACCGAGCTGTTGCAGCAGCTCTACAACGTGCCGCCGCTGCTCAACCTCAGTCTGGATAGTGCCAGCGTGCGCATTCCCTATCTCAAGGGGCTCGATGCCTTCTTCCGCCCGCTGCATGAGCGGCTCTACAACCAGTCCCTCACCGGTTTTCGCTGGCTCGATAAAAGAGGCGTGGTGCAGCAGAGCGAGTTTGCCGATGGCACTCGACTGATTGCCAACTTCGGCCCGGCCTCCGAGCTGGCAGGGATCAAACTGGCCGCTCAAAGCGTGCTGGCGCTGCTGCCCGATGGCAGCCAGCAGCAGTTTGTCTCGCAACCGGATGGCGCCCGCTAATCTGGCGTTATGGCTTTTATTTCATCAGAGGATGATGTGGCAGAACTTTTCATGTATAGATGAACGTTCTGCAAAATAAACGAGAGGCAGTTCTGATGATTGAGAGTGAAGTGATTAGAGAGGTAAACCATCCGGCGTGGCCGCTGGTCTGGCAGATCTATGGCGAGAGTTTTCCCCGCTACGAGCAGCGCCAGTCACATCATCAGCCACAGAAGATGCGGGATCCTCGCTATCACTGCCAAATCTTTTATCAGGACGGCCTGCTGCTCGGTTTCATCTTCTGGTGGGCGTGCGGTGAGCAGATCTATATCGAGCATCTGGCCATCAATCCGGCGCTGCGCGGCCGCAACTACGGCAGCTGCCTGCTGGCCGAATTTTGCGAACGGGCAGGCAAAACCGTCATTCTCGAGATCGATCCGCCAGAAGATGAGATTGCCATTCGCCGTCTGCGCTTCTATCAGGGGCTGGGTTTTTATCTCAACGACTATGCCCATGTCCACCCGCCCTATCATCCTGATTATCAAGGACATGCGCTGAGGCTGTTGAGCTATCCGGGGCTCCTTGAGGAAGAGGCCTATCAGCGTTTCAACCAGATGCTGGTGGAGACGGTGATGGATCACGGCTGAGGAGCAGCCGTAAGAATGCTGTTTTACCGATAAGAGCTGGGCCCGCCTGACGCAATTCAGGCGGGCCCTTTTTCATTGCCGCTGGCGGGAATTACTCCCCCAGCAGCTTGTGCCAGACGGCGAGCACATGGCTGCGTTCGTTTTGCAGCTGATCGTCGCTCACCTTGCGGGAGATCTCCGAGAGGTTGAGGCGATGGCCGAGGTTGCGGATCTCCAGATAGGCCTGCTTCAGCCCCTCCGCCTGCTCCAGCGTCAGCACCCCTGCCATGACGCACTCGTCGAAGATGCGCACGTTATCGGACCAGCGAGTGAGGGCATCGGGTTCGCCGCAGGCGTGGGCCAGCACCAGATACTGGGCGATAAACTCGATATCCACCATGCCGCCGGGGGACTGTTTGAGATCGAACTCGCCGGCACCCGCCTTGAGCAGGTGATCCCGCATCTTGTGGCGCATCTCGCGCACCTCGCGGGCCAGGGTCGGCAGCTCCCGCTCCTTGGCCAGCACATCGCGGCGGATACGGGCAAATTCGGCAACGATGGCGTCATCGCCATAGATGGGGCGAGCCCGCACCAGCGCCTGATGTTCCCAGGTCCATGCCTCGTTTTGCTGGTATTGCTCGTAGGCCGACAGCGACGAGACCAGCAGGCCGGAGTCGCCGGAGGGACGCAGCCGCATGTCTATTTCGTAGAGGATGCCGGACGGGGTACGGGTGCTGAACAGGTGCAGGATCCGCTGGGCCAAGCGCAGGTAGAACTGGCGGCTGTCGATGGGCTTGCGGCCATCTGTGTAGCTGTTGGGGTCGCCGCCGTGCAGAAACACCAGATCGAGATCCGAGCCGTAGCCGAGCTCGATGCCGCCCAGCTTGCCATAGGCCACCACTGCAAAGCCGCGCTGGCCGCTGGTTGCCACCTCTGGCGGCACCCCGTAGCGCTCGCTCATCTGGGCCCAGGCTTGATTGACCACCTCCTCGGTGATCGCCTCCGCCAGCCAGGTTAGGTGGTCGCTCACCTTCATCAGCGGCAGGGCGCCGGCGATGTCGGCCGCGACGATGCGCAGCAGCTGCACCTGCTTGAACTGGCGCAGCGCCTCCATCTGTTGCTCCACGTCCTCCTCCGGGATGCGCAGCAGAAACTGGCGCAGCTGGGGCTTGTACTGATCGAGCGGGGTGGGGTGGTAGAGGTGCTGGGGATCGAGCAGCTCATCGAGCAGAATGGGATAGCGGGCCAGTTGCTCGCTCACCAGATGGCTGGCGTCGCACAGCCGCACCAGCTGGCGCAGGGCCCCCGGGTTTTCCGCCAGCAGCTGCAGATAGGCGCTGCGGGTGAAGATGCTGGTCAGCAGCTCGCACACTCGCTCGAACAGGCGGGCAGGTTGCTCGCTGGCCACCACCAGCCGCAGCAGCTCCGGCATCAGCCAGTCCAGCGCGATGCGCCCCTGCGGCCCCACCTGACGGCGCTTGTACTCCTCCTTGAAACGCAGCAAGGCGGCGCAGAGCGGGGCGGGCTCGATTACCCCCTGCGCGGTCAGCAGTTTTTCCAGTTCGGCGGCGTCGAGCTCGGTGCGCCACAGATCGAGCCAGAGCTGCTCCAGATGGGCGGGAGCCTCTTTCTCTTCTCCCACCACGGCGGCGAACTCCTGATGGACGGCGGCCATCTCCTCATCCAGATGAGCCATAAAGGCGCCCCAGTCGGCAAAGCCGAGGGCGGCGATCAGCCGCTGGCGATCCCGCTCTTCGGTGGGCAGGGTCTGGGTCTGCTGATCGCCGATCTCCTGCAAGATGTTTTCGACCCGGCGCAGGAAGCGATAGGCCGCCAGCAAGCGGTCGCAATGGGTGGATTCGAGGGCGCCACATTGGGCGATGGCGGCCAGCGCCTCCGGCAGATGGCGCACCCGCAGCGCCGGTTCGCGCCCGCCACGAATAAGCTGCAGCGCCTGGGCGATAAACTCCACCTCGCGAATACCGCCAGCCCCCAGCTTGATGTTGCCCTCCAGCCCCTTGCGGCGCACCTCGGCGGCGATCATCGCCTTCATCTGGCGCAGGCCGTCGATAACGCCGAAGTCGATATAGCGGCGAAATACGAAGGGGCGCAGCATCTCGGCCAGCGCCACTGAGTGTTCGCACTGGGGGCCCAGTACCCGTGCCTTGACCATGGCGTAGCGTTCCCAGTTGCGACCGTGATGCTGGTAGTAATCCTCCATGGCGGCAAAGGAGATGGCGAGCGGCCCCGCATCGCCAAAGGGACGTAAGCGCATATCAACCCGGAACACCTGGCCATCCTGGGTGGGCTGATGGAGGGCGTTGATGATGCGCTGACCCAGCTTGATAAAGAACTGCTGGTTGGCGAGCTCGCGCCGCCCGCCGACCGTGTAGCCGTTCTCGGGGAAGGTGAAGATAAGGTCGATATCCGAGGAGAAGTTGAGCTCGCCGCCACCGAGCTTGCCCATGCCGAGAATGAGCAGCGGCTGCGGGTTGCCGTTGCCGTCCATCGGAGTGCCCAGCTCGCCGCACTGTTTGGCGTAGAGCCAGTCGCGGGCGGAGCAGATGAGGGCATCCGCCAGCTTGGTGAGATGGATAAAGCTCTCTTCTACTTCGGCGTGGCCCAGCAGCTCGCGCCAGGCGATCACCAGCATGCGGCTGCGGCGGAACTGGCGCAGGATGCGCTTGAGCGCCTCTTCATCGCTTACCTCGGCGAGCAGGGCGGTGAGGTCACTCTGGTAGGCGGGCCAGCGCTCGACCCGTTCGAGATCCCCAGAGGCGAGCAGCTCGGTCAGCAACTCCGGCTGCTTGAAGAGGGAGTCGGCGATAAAATCGGAGAGACCAAGCAGGGTCAGCAGGGTCTGGCGCACCGGCTCGGGCTGGTTGCCATAGCCTGGGGCCAGTTCAGTCAGCCGTTGCCACTGGCGCTGGGCCAGCTCCTGCAGCAGGGGGGAGAAGGCGGAGAAAGAGGGAGAGTGCTGGGCCACGGTTGCCGTCCTTGTGGTTCACGACAGCGGGTTAACGACACGAGGTTAACAACGCTGCCGGTTCAAAATGGTGGTTGCCAATCTAGCACTGTCAAGCCCCCGCGTCACAGCGCAGGGGCGAGAAGCATGATCCGGCAAGGAAAATGGGTTGCTGGTGGGGATATGAAGAAAGGCCCCGCAGGGCCTTTCTGTCTATTCGCTGTGGTCACGCCAGTTTGAAGGACTGGATCTGGCTGTCGAGCTCCTTGCTGTGCTGCTCGACCAGTTCGGAGGCCTCTTGCAGTTCGCGCAGCACAACGACGGAGCCTTCGGCGATCTGCTTGACCTGCTCCAGATTGCCGCGCATCTCTTCGGCGACCGAGCTCTGCTGCTCGGAGGCGGCGGCGATGTGGCGGTTCATATCGGCGACACCCTGCACCCGCTGCACTATGGTGGCGAGCTGGGTGCCCGCCTGGGTCACCTGTTCCACCCCCTTGTCGGCCTGCTGTACGCTTTGGGCCATCAGCTCGCCAGCCTGATGGGCATTGCCCTGCAGCTGTTCGATCATCTTCTGGATCTCGACGGTGGCGGCCTGAGCCCGGTTGGCCAGCTCGCGCACTTCGGAGGCCACCACGGCAAAGCCACGACCCGCTTCACCGGCGCGAGCCGCTTCGATTGCCGCGTTAAGTGCCAGCAGGTTGGTCTGTTCCGAGATGCCGCGAATGGTGTCGACCACAGAGCCAATGCGCTCGACCCCCTGCTCCACCTCGTTGACCACGGTGGCGGAGCGCTGGATGTTGCCGGAGAGGGTATCGATGGTGCTAACGGTGTCGGCGACGCAGCGGCTCCCCTCTTCCGCCAGCTGGCTGGTTTCGGCGGTGGCGTGAGAGGCCTGATCCGCATGGGCGGCCACTTCGCGAATGGCGCCGACCATCTGGCTCATGGCGCTGGCCAGCTGTTCGATCTGGGTGAACTCTTCGTTGATCGCTTCGTTGGCCTCTTCCATGCAAAGGGTCACCTGGGAGGCGATGTCGTTGAGCTCCTTGCAGGCGGCGCGCTGGTTGCCAAATACCTCTTTGAGGTTCTCCTGCGAGTGGGAGACCGCCTTGGCGATGTCACCGAATTCGTCACGAGACTTGAGCAGTACCTTGTGGCTGAGGTCCCGCTTGGCGAAGCGTTCCAGCAGGCCCACCAGATAGTGCACCTGCTTGACCATCAGGCGGGAGCCGGTGAGCAGCAGGATCACGAACAGCAGCCCCATGATGGCGGTCTCCATCAGACCGGTCCAGAGCAGGCGATTGGAGATCGCATCCGCCTTGGCGGGATCGAGCCCTTCGCTGAGCAGGGTCGCTTCCAGATTGTTGGCGTCAAACCAGAGTTTTGTCAGTAGCAGGAGGGTACTGAACACCATCAGCAGCACCACTTTGGGTACCAACCGGATGTTGCTCATTCTTTTCTCCAGCAGGTTCAGCTGCATTGTCATTCTCCTTTTAAAAGCCGTTTTTTCCTTTGCCCTCAGGACTATCGGCATTATCTTCTCTTTTATTAATTTGCACTGTGCTTAAAGTTGGAAAATGTATGCGACATCACTTAACTCATCTGCGGGCGATGGATCTGCTGATGGCATTTCTGTCGATTATCTCGGTTGTGCTGGTGACGGCCCGCTGGTGGGGCCATGAGAGCCTGACACCACAGACCCTGCAGCTCTTCTATGACCTCGATAGCCTGATTTGCTACTTCTTCCTTGCGCACTTTGCTTATGGCTGGATCCGGGCCTCTGATCGCAAGGCCTATTTCAAGGCCAACTGGATCTATCTGCCGGGTAGCCTGCCGATGGCGGAACAGCTGCGCTGGGCGCGGTTGATCCAGCTGTGGCGGGTCTATCAGCTGTTCAAGGAGCACCCGGATCTCTGGGCCATGTTCCGTCGCGAGCGCAATGAGACCACCCTCTCCGGCATCCTGTTTCTGTTCTTCCTGCTGCTGGGGGTGGGTTCCGGCGTCATGTACTGGATTGAGTCAGGCCAGCCCGGCAGCCAGATTGAGACACCCTATGACGCGTTCTGGTGGACGCTGGTGACCCTCTCGACAGTGGGTTACGGGGATCTGGTGCCCAAGACCGAGGAGGGGCGGTTTGTCGCCAGCCTGCTGATCCTGTTCGGGGTCGGTCTGTTCGGTGCCATCAGCGGTTTTATGGCCAGCCTGTTTTTGCAGCCCAACAAGGGGGATGGCGAGACCGACAAGTGGCGTCATCACTACAACAACCAGCAAGAGGAGCTGCTGCGGGAGATCCGCGCCCTGCGCAGCGAGGTGCAGGAGCTGAAAAACAAGTGAGGCCGCGGACGGGCAAGTTGCGAGGTGACTCGCAACTCTGCGCGTATTATCCCGGGGGAGGTGCTTTTTCTTTGCTTGTCCTTTAACCTGCTGGCGGCTTAACATTCAACCTCTTGTCCAAACCTGAAAAAGAGAACCGATCGACCATGCGCGCCCTTCTCGGGATTTTGATCTGCTTGTGTGCCCAACAGGCACTGGCCGATACCCGTTATGTTTCAGACAACATCTTTACCTATATCCACAATGGCCCGGGTACCCAGTACCGGATCCTTGGCAGCGTCAAGGCTGGTGAACCGCTGGAGGTAAAGGCGGTGAACAGTGAGGCCGGTTTCACCCAGGTGGTGGACGGTCGTGGCCGCGAGGGGTGGATCAAAAACAGCGAACTGCAGAGCCAGATCAGCCTGCGCGAGCGTCTTCCCCAGGTGGAAAAAGAGCGCGATGAGCTTAAAGATCGCCTGCAGAACCTTAACGGTGACAACGAGAAACGCTTCACCGAGAAGGATGGCCAGATCGCTGCCCAGAGCAAGGAGATCGCTGCTCTCAAGGCTCAGCTGGTCAGTCAGGGTGAAGAGATGAGCAATCTCAAAGAGCAGAATGATGCCCTGACCCAAAGCTACGACAACCAGGAGCATGACATGCAGATGGACTGGTTTATCCGTGGTGGCGCCATGGTGGGGGCGGGGATCCTGCTTGGCATCCTGCTGCCGATGCTGCCCCGTCGTCGCAGCCGTGGCGATCGCTGGATGAACTGACAGCATCTGGCTGAATGAATTGCTGAGAAGGGTCGCCGTGGCGGCCCTTCTTTTTTTGGGGCGTATTGGGCGGAATGCGTGGCTGCTTTGCGATAGAGCGGCGGCAGATCGTATACAAAATGAAGTCAGATGACCCTCACGCTTGCTGGCGTATTAGCTTCAAAAGGGAATTCATGGGGGAAATGAGCGATCTTTGTTAAATAGTGGCAACAAATTCATTTCATATAGGGTGCAACATTGTATACATTATCGGCGTTTCGGCGGCGCGTCCGCCTTTGTCGATATCAGCCCTAGGGCGTACAGGAAGACCCCATATGTTCAAAGCTACTCAAGTGCTTGCCGCTGACTATATCCCCTCTGATCTGGCCGCCCTGCGCGAAGCCATCACCCAGAACTATGTGGTGGATGAAAATGCCTATCTGGCCGAACTGTCGGCCATGTTGCCGGGGGATGGCGCCTCGCTGGAGCAGGTGACCCAGCGTGCCCGTACTCTGGTGACCAAGGTGCGCAAGGAGAGCGGCTCCGGTGACGGTATCGACGCCTTCCTGCAGGAGTACAGTCTGGATACCCAGGAGGGGATCATCCTGATGTGTCTGGCCGAGGCGCTGCTGCGCATTCCCGATGCCGAGACCGCCGATGCCCTGATCAAGGACAAGCTCTCCGGCGCCAACTGGTCATCCCATTTCCGCAAGAGCGACTCTACTCTGGTCAACGCCTCTACCTGGGGGCTGATGCTGACCGGCAAGATTATCAAGCTCGACAAAAAGCTCGACGGCAACCCGGCCAACCTGCTGGGGCGTATGGTCAACAAGTTGGGGGAGCCGGTGGTGCGATCCGCCATGTATGCCGCCATGAAGATCATGGGCAAGCAGTTCGTGCTGGGGCGCGACATGAAAGAGGCGCTCAAGGCGAGCCGCAAATCCCGCGAGCTGGGCTACACCCACACCTACGACATGCTGGGTGAATCTGCGCTGACCATGCAGGATGCCGACAAGTATCTGACCGATTACCGCAACGCCATCGAGGCGGTGGGCAACGAGCGGATCAGCGACGGCGGCCCTGCCCCCTCCATCTCCATCAAGCTCTCGGCACTCCATCCGCGCTATGACGTGGCCAACCGCGAACGGGTGCTTGGCGAGATGTGCGAGCGGCTGGTGGGACTGGTACGGCTGGCCCGCGACAAGGATGTGGCCATCAGCATCGATGCCGAGGAGATGGACCGCCTCGAGCTATCGCTGGACTTGTTCGAGCAGCTCTACCGCTCCGATGCCAACCGTGGCTGGGGCAAGCTCGGCATGGTGGTGCAGGCCTACTCCAAACGCGCGCTGCCGCTACTCTGCTGGCTCACCGCGCTGGCCCGCGAGCAGGGTGACCTCATTCCGGTTCGCTTGGTAAAAGGCGCCTATTGGGACAGCGAACTGAAATATGCCCAGCAGGCGGGCCTGCCCGGCTATCCGCTCTTTACCCGCAAGGCGGGCACTGATATCTCCTATCTCGCCTGCGCCCGCTACCTGCTAAGCGAGCCGACCCGCGGCTTTATCGCTCCCCAGTTCGCCACCCACAACGCCAATACCGTGGTCAGCATTCTGGAGATGGCCGGTGATCGCCAGTTTGAATTCCAGCGCCTGCACGGCATGGGGGAGGAGCTGCACAACGCCGTGCTGAACGACAATCCCGGTTTGCACTGCCGCATCTATGCGCCGGTCGGCGCCCACAAGGATCTGCTGCCCTATCTGGTGCGCCGCCTGCTGGAAAACGGGGCCAACACCTCCTTCGTTCACAAGCTGGTGGATCCCAATACCCCGGTGGACTCGCTGGCCGAGCACCCGCTGCGGACCCTCAAGCGCTACTCCGGCTTTGCCAACGACCGGATTCCGCAGCCGGTGAACCTCTTCACCGACCGCAAGAATTCCAGCGGCGTCAATATGAACATCCTCTCCATCCAGCGCCCCTTCTTCGCCCGCTTGAAAGAGCTGGAGAGCAAGCAGTGGCTGGCAGGCCCCATCGTTGATGGCGAGACCCTCAAGCGCAGCGAGGCACGCACCGTGCTGAGCCCGCAGGATGTGAGCCTGACTGTCGGCAAGATCCACTGGGCCGACGAGCAGGCGGTGGAGCAGGCCTTGGCATCTGCCCACGCAGCCTTCCCGCGCTGGCGCGAAACCCCGGTGAGCGAGCGGGCCGCGGCGCTGGAGAAGCTGGCGGATCTGCTGGAAGCGAACCGCGAGCAGTTTGTCTCCCTCTGTACCCGCGAGGCTGGCAAGCTGCTGCAAGATGGCATCGACGAGGTGCGTGAAGCGGTCGATTTCTGCCGCTACTACGCGGTGCAGGCGCGCAGCCTGATGGGGCAGGCGACCCTGCTGCCCGGTTACACCGGCGAGCAGAACGAGCTGTTCCTGCAGGGGCGCGGGGTGTTTGTCTGCATCAGCCCGTGGAACTTTCCGCTGGCGATTTTCCTCGGCCAAATCGCCGCTGCGCTGGCTACCGGCAACACCGTTATCGCCAAACCGGCGGAGCAGACCGGCCTTATCGCCCATCTGGCGGTGACTCTGGCCCATCAGGCTGGTATTCCGGGCGACGTGCTACAGCTGCTGCCCGGTGACGGCGCCACCGTGGGTGCCAAGCTGACAGCGGATCCGCGCATCGGCGGTGTCTGCTTCACCGGCTCCACCGAGACCGCCAAGCTCATCAACATGACCCTGGCCCAGCGCGATGGCGCCATCCTGCCGCTCATCGCCGAAACTGGCGGTCAGAACGCCATGATCGTCGACTCCACCGCCCTGCCGGAGCAGGTGGTGCGCGACGTGGTGAGCGCTGCATTCCAGAGCGCCGGTCAACGCTGCTCGGCCCTGCGGGTGCTCTATCTGCAGGAGGAGATTGCCGAGCGGGTGCTGGAGATCCTCACCGGCGCCATGCAGGAGCTGAAAGTGGGCAACCCGGCCGAGCACAACACCGACGTAGGCCCGGTGATCGATGCCGATGCCAAATCCGGTCTCGATGCCCACCTCGCCTACATGATCCCGCGAGCTCGCCTGATTGCCCAGGCGCCGATGCCAGCTGCGACCATGGAAGGGCACTTTGTCCAGCCGACCGCGCTGGAGATCGGCTCCATCCGCGAGTTGACCAAGGAGCAGTTCGGCCCCATCCTGCACGTGGTGCGCTATGCCACCCGGGATCTGGACAAGGTGATCGGCGACATCAACGGCACCGGCTATGGCCTGACGCTGGGGATCCACAGCCGCAACGAATCTCACGCCGAGGAGCTGGCGAGCCGTATCAACGTGGGCAACGTCTACATCAACCGTAACCAGATCGGTGCCATGGTCGGGGTGCAACCGTTCGGCGGCCAGGGGCTCTCCGGCACCGGCCCCAAGGCGGGTGGCCCCCACTACCTGAGCCGCTTCGTTACCGAGAAGACCCGCACCATCAACACCACTGCAGTGGGCGGCAACGCCTCCCTGCTGGCGATGGGCGATGCCTGATCCGCGTCGATAGAGGCCGGATACTGGATGCCGGATAACAGCGGGCCGCCTTCGGGCGGCCTCTTTATTTGCACCATCCGTTTTTTACGAATGGGACAATCGGCCACGGCGGGGTCGTCAGCGACCTGTGCTGGTCGTAAGATGGGAGCCATTCGCGTGGCGTTTGCCCCTTGCTCGGCCAGCCGTAGCCAAGGTTTTGTTTTAACGAGAGTGTTTATCTGATGTCATTAACCGAACAAGCCCGCTGGTTCGTGCTGGGGGGCGATCATCTGGTACTGCTCGATCAGCAGGGAGAGGTGCCACAAGGAAGTAAAGCGTGCCTGCCCGCAGCGCTGGCTGACGCCCCTTTCGAGCGTTTTGATGAGTGGCAGGGGCTGCCCTGCTATCTGCTCGATCTGGGTGATGAGGCCGACACGAGCGCTATGAGCCCGCTGCGCCAGCTGATGGTGGCGGGGGATGAAGAGGGGTTTCGTCTCGCTGGCCGCGCCTGGCAGCTCGTCACCTTTCGGCGTACCCACCGCTTCTGCGGCGAGTGCGGCGCCCCCATGACCCCGAAGGCGGGGGAGTGGGCGCAGGTGTGCCACCACGGCCACACGGCCTATCCGCGCATTTCACCCTGCATTATCGTGGCGGTGCGCAAGGGGCCGGAGATCCTCTTGGCGGCCCATCGCCGTCACTATCAGGCGGATGATCCCATGTATACCGTGCTGGCCGGCTTTGTGGAGGCGGGGGAGAATCTCGAGCAGTGCGTGGCGCGGGAGGTGTTCGAGGAGAGCGGCATCCGGGTGCGCAATGTGCGCTATGTGGCGAGCCAGCCCTGGCCCTTCCCCCACAGCCTGATGATGGGCTTTACCGCCGACTACGAGAGCGGCGAAATCCGGGTGCAGGATGACGAACTGGTCGCTGCCGATTTCTTTACCGCCGACCGCTTGCCGCGTTTGCCGCCCCACGGCACCATCGCCCGGCGGCTGATCGAGCGTTTGCTGGCGGGCGAGGGGTAACGAGGCGCTTATCTTTTCGCCAATCTTTTTGCACTTCTTGTTACAAGCGGGGCGGTCAGGTTTGCGCCCCTTCACATCTTTGCAACCGCGTGCCCATTTGCCACGTTTTGGGCAGTCCGATCCGGTGGGCAAAGTGGTATTATGGCCGCCATTTTATGCGTGATACGAACTCGGGAACTGGGATGAAAGAGCTGAAGAACGATCGATACCTGCGCGCCCTGCTGCGTCAGGACGTGGATATGACCCCGGTATGGATGATGCGCCAGGCTGGCCGTTATCTGCCGGAATACAAGGCGACTCGCGCCCAGGCGGGGGATTTCATGTCTCTGTGCCGCAATGCCGAGCTGGCCTGTGAAGTCACCCTGCAGCCGCTGCGCCGCTACCCGCTCGATGCCGCCATCCTCTTCTCCGACATTCTCACCGTGCCCGATGCCATGGGGCTCGGTCTCTACTTCGAGCAGGGTGAAGGCCCGCGCTTCGAGCGTCCGATCACCTCCATGGCCGACGTGCAGGCGCTGCCGATCCCGGATCCGGAAGATGAGCTGGGCTACGTGATGAACGCGGTGCGCACCATCCGCCGTGAGCTGAAGGGCGAAGTGCCGCTCATCGGCTTCTCCGGCAGCCCCTGGACCCTGGCCACCTACATGGTGGAGGGGGGCAGCTCCAAGGCATTTACCAAGATCAAGCAGATGATGTACGCAGAGCCGCAAACCCTGCACCTGCTGCTCGACAAGCTGGCCGACAGCGTGATTAGCTATCTCAACGCCCAGATCAAGGCGGGTGCGCAGGCTGTCATGGTGTTCGATACCTGGGGCGGCGTGCTCACCCCGCGCGATTACCGCGACTTCTCCCTGCAGTACATGCACAAGATCGTCGATGGCCTGATCCGCGAGCACGACGGTCGCCGCGTGCCGGTCACCCTGTTCACCAAGAACGGTGGCCAGTGGCTGGAGCAGATCGCCGCCACCGGTTGCGATGCGCTGGGTCTGGACTGGACCACCGACATTGCCGACGCCAAGCGCCGGGTCGGCGACAAGGTAGCGCTGCAGGGCAACATGGATCCCTCCATGCTCTACGCCACTCCGGCTCGCATCCGTGAAGAGGTCGCCTCCATTCTGGCCGGTTTCGGTCACGGCAATGGTCACGTATTCAACCTCGGCCACGGTATCCATCAGGATGTGAACCCGGAGCACGCCGGTGTGTTCGTCAACGCGGTACACGAGCTCTCTGCTCAGTATCACGGTCGCTAAGGCCGGGGCGAGAGAAGAAGAGTTTGTTTGAAATCCGGGGCCGCAAGGCCCCGTTTTACATTGAAATAGGCGCTGCAACGACGAGAAAGTGGCGCCCGTGCAGGAGGCAAGATGAGCAGCAAGTCACTGGATTGGGGTATCGATCTTGGTGGTACCAAGTGTGAATGCGTGGTGCTGGATGGTGACGAGGTGCTGCTGCGCCACCGCATCCCCACCGAGCGGGCTGGCGGTTATGAGCACATGATCGGCCAGATCGCCAAGCTGGTAGCTGAGTGCGCCGAGAAGATTGGCCAGCGTCCCACCGTCATCGGCATGGGCACGCCGGGGGCGCGGGATCCACAGACCGGCCTGATGAAGAACTGCAACACCACCGAGCTAAACGGCAAGCCGTTCAAGGAGGATCTGGAGCGCAAGCTGGGTGTGCCGGTGCTGATCGCCAACGATGCCAACTGCTTTGCGCTGGCAGAAACCCATCTCGGTGCAGTGCGCCAGCACCATCCCGATGCGAAAGTGGTGTTCGGCATCATCATGGGCACCGGGGTCGGCTCCGGCATCGTCATCAACGGCCAGATCCTCAACGGCCACCACGGCATCGCCGGTGAGTGGGGCCACAATGTGCTTTCCCCTGATGGCCCCGAGTGCTACTGCGGCAAGCGTGGCTGCGTCGAGACCCTGATCAGCGGTCCGGCGCTGGAGGCCTGGTACGAGGCGAAGGCCAAGCGCCACCTCTCGCTGGCCCAAATCGCGGCTGCCACCGCCCACGATCACATCGCCAAGCTCACCATCGACCGGCTGCATCTGCTGTTTGGTCAGGCGCTGGCCAACGTGATCAACATTCTCGACCCGGATGTTATTGTCATCGGCGGTGGGGTCGGTAACGTGCAGAGCCTCTACAGCGTGGGACGGCAGACAATTTTGCCCTTCCTCTTTAATCCCCGCTTCAGAGCCCCCATTATTGCTCCTGCCCTGGGTGACAGTGCCGGGGTATTCGGGGCGGCCCTGCTGGCCCGCGGTGAATTCAAGGAGGCCCTGCTGTCGTAGCCGGGGCTCCCGGGCGGCCGGTGCGCCGCCCTGTTGCTGGTTCAAGGAAACGGATTCTCGATGATCAAGATTGCCATCAATGGTTACGGGCGGATCGGTCGCAACGTGTTGCGAGCCCTCTATGAAAGCGGGCGCGACAAGACCATCAAGATCGTTGCCATCAACGAGCTGGCGGCCCCCGAGGCCATGGTGCACCTGACCCGTTACGATACCAGTCACGGTCGCTTCCACCATCCGGTGCAACTGGCGGGCAACAGCATGCTGGTGGGGGAGGATCTCATCTCCCTGTTTGCCGAGCGGGATCCGTCAAAGCTGCCGTGGCGGGCGCTGGGGGTCGATGTGGTGCTCGACTGCACCGGGGTATTCGGCTCGCGGGCCGATGCCGAGCTGCATCTGTCGGCGGGGGCGGGCAAGGTGCTCTTCTCCCACCCGGCGGATGCGGATGTGGATGCCACCGTGGTCTACGGGGTCAACCATCATACCCTCACCGGAGCGGAGCGGATCGTCTCCAACGCCTCCTGTACCACCAACTGCGTGGTGCCGGTGATTGAAACATTGCATCGAGAATTCGAGATAAATTGTGGTACTATTACGACAATTCATTCGGCCATGCATGATCAGCAAGTCATCGATGCCTACCACAGTGACTTGCGCCGAACCCGCGCTGCCAGTCAGTCCATCATTCCGGTGGATACCAAGCTGGCAAAGGGGCTGGAGCGTATCCTGCCCCACTTCGCCGGCAAGTTCGAGGCGATCGCGGTGCGGGTGCCGACCATCAATGTAACAGCGATGGATCTCAGTATTACTGTTCGTAAAAAAGTGACAGTTACTGACGTAAATCAAGCCCTGCAACGGGCATCCAGAGGTACATTACACGGTATTCTGGATTACACGGAAGAACCTCTGGTCTCCGTAGACTTCAATCATGATGCACACTCCTGCATCATTGATGGTACCCAGACCCGGGTGAGCGATGCCAACCTCGTCAAGATGTTGATGTGGTGCGATAACGAATGGGGCTTCGCAAACCGGATGCTGGATACCACCCGGGCCATGATGGCCGCAGGCTGAGCCTGCCCCGGGCGAAAGGTTACTGTTTTTAACATTACCTGGAAAATATAGAGGACTGAATATGTCTGTTATCAAGATGACTGACCTGGATCTGGCGGGTAAACGCGTTCTGATCCGTGCTGACCTGAACGTACCGGTAAAAGACGGCAAGGTCACCTCCGATGCACGTATCGTTGCGACTCTGCCGACCATCAAGCTGGCTCTGGAAAAGGGCGCCAAGCTGATGATCACCTCCCACCTGGGTCGTCCGACCGAGGGTGAATACAACGAAGAATTCTCCCTGGCTCCGGTTGTCAACTATCTGAAAGACGCTCTGTCCTGCCCGGTTCGCCTGGCCAAGGATTACCTGGATGGCGTAGAAGTCGCTGCCGGTGAGCTGGTTGTGCTGGAAAACTGCCGCTTCAACAAAGGCGAGAAGAAGAACACCGAAGAGCTGGCCAAAAAATACGCCGCCCTGTGTGACGTCTTTGTAATGGATGCGTTCGGTACTGCTCACCGCGCCGAAGGCTCCACCTACGGTGTGGCACAGTTCGCTCCGGTCGCCTGTGCTGGCCCGCTGCTGGCGGGTGAACTGGAAGCGCTGGGCAAAGCCATGCTCAAGCCCGAGCGCCCGATGGTTGCCATCGTTGGCGGCTCCAAGGTCTCCACCAAGCTGACCGTTCTGGAATCCCTCTCCAAGATCGCTGACCAGCTGGTTGTCGGTGGTGGCATCGCCAACACCTTCATCGCTGCTGCCGGTCACAACGTCGGCAAGTCCCTGTGCGAGCACGACCTGATCGACACCGCCAAGAAACTGGCTGCCGAGACCAACATTCCTGTGACCACCGACGTGGTTGTAGGTGCCGAGTTCTCCGAGTCCACTCCGGCTACCATCAAGTCTGTTAACGATGTGACCGACGGCGACATGATCTTCGACATCGGCCCGGATTCTGCCAAGGCTCTGGCTGACATTATCATGAACGCCAAGACCATCCTGTGGAACGGCCCGGTTGGTGTGTTCGAGTTCGACCAGTTCGCTGAAGGCACCAAGGTTATCGCTGAAGCCATCGCTGCTTCTCCGGCCTTCTCCATCGCTGGCGGTGGCGACACCCTGGCTGCTATCGACAAGTTCGGCATCGCTGACAAAGTCTCCTACATCTCCACTGGCGGCGGCGCCTTCTTGGAGTTCGTAGAAGGCAAGGTACTGCCGGCTGTTGCGATTCTGGAACAGCGCGCCAAAGCCTAATTGACCCGGAACGGGGGGCAAAAGCCTCCCGTTTCGTTTATCATGTGCCCGCTGTGCCGGTTCATGATGAACCCCCCATTTTTTATTAACGGCATACGAGACAGGACGATTAAACATGTCTAAGAAAATTTTCGACTTCGTAAAACCCGGCGTGATCACTGGTGATGACGTTCAGAAAGTGTTCGCCATCGCTAAAGAGAACGGCTTTGCTCTGCCGGCCGTAAACTGCGTTGGTACCGACTCCGTTAACGCCGTACTGGAAGCTGCCGCCAAGGTTAAAGCGCCGGTTATCGTTCAGTTCTCCAACGGTGGTGCCGTGTTCACCGCCGGTAAGGGTCTGAAGCTGGAAGGTCAGAAAGCTGCCATCCTGGGTGCCATCTCCGGTGCCAAGCACGTTCACGCTGTTGCCGAAGCCTACGGCGTGCCGGTAATCCTGCACACCGACCACGCTGCCAAGAAGCTGCTGCCGTGGATCGACGGTCTGCTGGAAGCGGGCGAGAAGCACTTTGCTGAAACCGGCAAGCCGCTGTTCTCCTCCCACATGCTGGATCTGTCCGAAGAGTCTCTGGAAGAGAACATCGACATCTGCTGCGAGTACCTGACCCGCATGGCCAAGATGAACATGACTCTGGAGCTGGAACTGGGTTGCACCGGTGGCGAAGAAGACGGCGTCGACAACAGCCATATGGATCAGTCCGCTCTGTACACCCAGCCGGAAGATGTTGCTTACGCTTACGAGCGTCTGTCCAAGATCAGCCCGCGTTTCACCATCGCTGCCTCCTTCGGTAACGTACACGGTGTATACAAGCCAGGTAACGTCAAGCTGACCCCGTCCATCCTGGACGCTTCCCAGAAGTACGTTTCCGAGAAGTTCGGCATCCCTGCCAAGTCTCTGGACTTCGTATTCCACGGTGGTTCAGGTTCCACTCTGGAAGAGATCCGCGAGTCCATCTCCTACGGCGTAGTGAAGATGAACATCGACACCGACACCCAGTGGGCAACCTGGGAAGGTCTGCTGAACTTCTACAAGAAGAACGAAGCTTACCTGCAAGGCCAGCTGGGCAACCCGGAAGGCGCCGACAAGCCGAACAAGAAGTACTACGATCCGCGCGTATGGCTGCGTGAAGGTCAGACTTCCATGATCGCTCGTCTGGAGAAAGCATTCTCCGACCTGAACGCCATCGACGTACTGTAATTCGTTACAGCACCTTGATTGCATGAAAAGGCGCCCTTCGGGGCGCCTTTTGCATTTCTGTGATCCGCACCGGTTGGTGAGTGGAGGAGGAACTGGGTATTATCGAAACAACTTTGCTTATTTTATTAAACAATTTGCAACCAAGGCAGGATGCTGAGTATGCAGGCAGGAAAGCACAACGGATATCAGGAGCACGTCGCCTCCTACTACGCGGCCACCCGCAACGACTCGCAACAGTGGCCCGAGCTGGAGGGGGAGCACAAGGCTGACGTCTGCATCATCGGCGGCGGCTTTACCGGTCTCAATACCGCCATCAATCTGGCTGATGCCGGTTACAAGGTCGCCTTGCTGGAGGCCAACCGTATCGGCTGGGGCGCCTCCGGGCGCAACGGCGGTCAGCTTATTCGCGGTATCGGCCACGATACCAGCCAGTTTGCCCGCTGGATTGGCGAGCAAGGAGTGCGCGAGCTCGATTTGATGGGGCTGGAGGCGGTGCAACTGGTGCGCGAGCGGGTCGAACGCTTCAAGATAGAATGCGATCTTACCTGGGGCTACTGCGACCTCGCGACCCGTCAGCGCCATCTGGCTGGTTTCGAAGAGGATCTCGCGCATCTGGCGAGCCTCGGCTATGAGCACGAACTCAAACTGGTCCCGCGCGAAGATATCCATACAGTGGTGGGGTCGGATCGCTATATCGGCGGCCTCATCGACATGGGCTCCGGTCACCTGCATCCTCTCAATCTTGCGCTCGGCGAGGCGCGCGCCGCCGCCAGCCTCGGGGTCTCCCTGTTTGAACACTCCAGAGTGACCCATATCGACTACGGCAAGCAGGTCGAGGTGACCACCGCCCACGGCCGGGTCACTGCCGATTATCTGGTGATCGGCTGCAACGCCTATCTCAACGACCTCAATCCGGAGCTGGGGGGGCGGGTGCTGCCCGCGGGCTCCTACATCCTCGCCACCGAGGTGCTCGATCGCCGCTTGCGCCAGCGATTGCTGCCGCAAAACATGGCAGTGTGCGATCAGAATGTGGCGCTCGACTACTACCGCCTCTCTGCCGATGGCCGCCTGCTGTTTGGCGGCGCCTGCAACTATTCGGGGCGAGACCCGAAGGATATCAAGGCCTTTATGTTGCCCAAGATGCTGCGAGTCTTCCCCGAGCTGGCTGGCACTGCCATCGAGTTTCAGTGGGGCGGCATGATCGGGATCGGCGCCAACCGGCTGCCGCAGATTGGCCGCTTGAAGGAATACCCAAACGTGCTCTACGCCCAGGCCTATTCGGGTCACGGTCTCAATGCTACCCATATGGCGGGCAAGTTGGTGGCCGAGACGATCCGCGGCGAAAGTCGGGGTTTCGATCTCTTTGCCAGTGTGCCCCATATCACCTTCCCCGGCGGCCCGGCGCTGCGCTCCCCGCTGCTGGCACTGGGAATGTTGTGGCACCGGATGAAGGATATCTTCTGACCCCCATTGTCAGCCGGCGCAGTGCTGGCTGAACGAAGCCCCCTTGCCATCCCTTGTTTATAGCGGGTTAGCACTATCGTTCCGCCTGATAGACCAAAAGATGCATTCGCGCCAATCTCGTCTGGTTGGCGCTATCTTTTAGGTGTGAGTGCGGTTATCTGCCAAGGGGCAAGAGTTTGTCTGATTACCGGAATATTTGCCGAAAAAGGGCCAGAGGGCGGGGAGAGGAGAGCCAAGATGGAGATAAATGTGGTCGCGTCAGGCGGGCTCAGCCCGCTGGCGCAACGGCAGGGTTCTCCCGCTGTGCAGGCACAGGAGCGGGCTGCAACTTCACCATCAACGGGCAGTGACAGCCTGGTGCGCGACCTTGGCGCTGTGCTGGATGAGCTGGGGCTGTCACCGCAAGGGGAGAGCAGTGGCGGGGGCAGTGTTTCAATCAGGGACTCGCTGGAAGCGTTCATCAACACCATGATGGGCTCCCTGCAACAGCAGCAGGAGCAACAGTTGGCATTGCAGCAACAACAGCGGCAAGAGCAGGAACAGCGCAAACTCGCCATCGCCGACAGCAGCGAAAACCCGCTCAAGCGGGATCTGGAGCGCCTGCTGGAGACGCTGGATCAGCAGGGCGGACAGGAAAAAGAGAGCGAGCAAGGAGCCGAGCGTGAAGCGGTCAACCCCTTGCAGAGCCAGCTGACCGAGCTGTTGGAGAGCAGTGGTGCGGCAGAGAGCGGGGTCACCCTCAAGGAGGTGCTGTCAGGGTTGGCTAGCAAGCTGCCGAACGAACCTGCCGAGCGAAAAGGGTATCGGGTCGATACCCAGGTTTGAGCTGGTTGGCAACGGCAGTCCAGTCGTTGCAGTGCGTAAGGGGCGGGCAGCCCTTTATTGGGCCGGCTCCGCCAGCCGCCATCCCTGTTCGTCCTTCATCATCCACACCTCGGCCTCTTGTGGCAGCACCTGGCCCGCCTCGAACTCGCCATATTTGCGCTCGAGCTCCATCAGCCCCATCTCCTGCTGGAAGGGGCCAACCCGGTCGTAGACCAGGTCCTCGTCGTGCAACACCTGCAACTGATCGAGCCCCTGCTTGAAGTGGAGCTGGTAACTCACCTTGACCAGATAGACCCCCTCCATCCGCTCCTCCTTGCCGAGGATGGTGAAGTCGCTGATATCGAACAGGTTGGCGTCTGTCTCGGCCAGCAACCTGGCGGTAACTTGGCTCCGGATATCCTCTTCACCGGGCCCTGCACTGCAGCCATAAAGCCAGAGGGCTAGCAGGGGGATGAACCACTTTTTCATCAAAACTCCGGACAAGTACAAAACAAGAGGGGCGATTGTGCCACGCGAATGCGCGGCGGCAAACCTCGGCTCACGGTTCCAGTGAACGTTCCAGCACGATGGCCTCGGCCCGATAACCAGCCAGCTCGCGGCGATAGCACTCGGTGAACCCTCTGCGCAGCCAGAAGGATAGAGCACTCTCATTGCTGGCAATCACTGACAGGCGAAGCCGGGTAGCCCCCCATGAGCTTGCCAGCGTGCAGGCGTGAAGATAGAGCGACTGACCACGGCCACTCCCTTGCCAGGGTTCCCCCACCAGTAACAGACCCAGATAGGCGGTGTCTGGATTGGGGTAGCCGCGCAGCAGATCAATGACAGCGGTGAGCTCTCCCTGCTCCCAGCGGCCGATGAGATGTTTGTCGGAGAGAGGCAGGCCGGATGGGCAGGCGACAAGTTCCTCTTCTCCTGCCTGTGCAGAGAGAGGGTCATTGCTCACCGCCGCCTGATAGGAGGGGGCCTGCTCGAACAGCCGCTGCAAGGCAGGTGCATCGCTTGTCTGTAGCCGACGCAACTCAGTGTGCATCACTTACCATCTCGAGATGTTTGGCAAAGGGGATAGGCCCCATAAAACCGGTGACCCGCTGCCCTGTCAGCTCCTTGCCCTCGCGGTCGAAGAAGATCAGGGTCGGCAGCCCCAGCACATTGAGACTGTTGAGCAGCTCGATATCGGCATCGTCGTTGGCAGTGACGTCTGCCTGCAGCAGCACCATCTGGCCGAAGCGCTCCCGCACCGCGGGATCGCTGAAGGTCTTGTGCTCGAACTCCTTGCAGGCGACGCACCAGTCGGCGTAGAGATCGAGCAGCACCGGCTTGCCGCGGGCGGCGGCCAGCTGCACCTTCAGATCATCCAGCGTCTTGACGCGGATAAACCGCGGCGCCGTTTGACTGGCATCCGCCGTGATGGCAGCAGGGGTGGCCGGTTGCAGCAGATCCTTGCCCACCACCACGGCGCTGATCATCGCCAGCAACAGCACGAAGCCGCGCACGCTTTTGGCCACTGAGTGGGGTTGGTGCTGGTTGTGGTGATAGAGATAGCCGCACAGCAGCAGCCCCCAGCCGAGCCAGGTGAGAGTGACAATCTGATCGCTCCAGAGCCGTGACAGCAGCAGGATCGGCACCGCCAGCAGGGCAAAACCAAACAGCTGCTTGATCACATCCATCCAGGCGCCCGCCTTGGGCAGTAGCTTGCCACCCGAGGTGCCGAGCAGCAGCAGCGGTAGCCCCATCCCGAGCGAGAGGGCATAGAGCGCCGCCCCGCCTAGCCAGAGATCGCCGCTCTGGGCCACGTAGATCAGCGCCCCCGAGAGCGGCGCCGTGGTGCAGGGGGAGCAGACCAGCCCGGAGATCATCCCCATGATGGCGACCCCGACTACAGAGCCCCCCTGCTGGCGGTTGGAGAGGCCGGAGAGTCGGGTTTGCAAACTGCTCGGCAGTTGCAGGGTGTAGAGCCCGAACATGGAGAGGGCCAGCAGCACGAACATCACCGATAGACCGATCAGCACATAGGGGTGTTGCAGCGCAGCCTGGAATTTCAGCCCTGCCGAGGCCACTACCAGCCCCAACAAGGTGTAGGTGACCGCCATCCCCTGCACATAGACAAAGGAGAGCAGGAAGGCGCGACCGGTGGAGAGGCGATGACCTGCGCCGGCGATGATGCCGGTCAGGATCGGGTACATGGGGAAGACGCAGGGGGTGAAGGCGAGCCCCAGCCCCAGCGCGAAGAAGGCGACGATGCTGAGCCAGAAACCCTGATGGCCGAGGGCAGCGGCCAGCTGATCCTGCTGGCTCACTGGTGCGACGCTTTGTGCCGTTTCAGCAGTGGTCGCTGTGGGCGCAGCGGCCAGCGGGGCCACATCGATCAGCTTGTCGGTCGGCGGATAGCAGAGACCGTCGGTACAGCCCTGATAGCGCACCCGCAGGGTGGCGTTTTCATCCACCTCCTTCAGTGGCACCGCGATGCTCACCTGCTGGTAGTAGACCCGGGTCTTGCCGAAGAAGTCATCCTCGTGCTCGGTGCCTTCTGGCAGGGTTGGCTCGCTGAAGGTGAGGTTGTTCCCTTTGAAGCGCAGGCTGTGGCGATAGAGGTAGTAGTCATCGGCGATATGGAGGGTCAGCAGCAGCTGATCGCCGCGCTGTTCGCTCTCGATCTGAAAGGCTTTATCGACCTGTAAAAATTTGGGTTTGGCGTTGGCCTCAATACCCAGCGAGCTGAGCAGATCGGCGCCGCTGGCGTGTGCCGGGGCGCTGCCCACCGCTGTCATCAGCAGGGCACAGAGCAGCAGCAGGGGAGAGAGTAAGCGGGCGAACGTCATGCGGTCTCCCCATTGAGCCAGTCGAGATAGGCGGGCAGCCCGGCACTCACCGGCAGGGCCAGCAGCTCGGGCACCTCATAGGGGTGATGGGCTTGAATGCATGCCTGCAGCTCGGCAAAGAGCGGCTGGCGGGATTTGATGATGAGCTGGATCTCGGTGGCGCGCTCCACCTTGCCTTGCCAGCGATAGATGGAGGTGACGCCCGGCAGCTGATTGATGCAGGCGGCCAACCGCTGGTTCAGCAGCTGTTCGCAGACGAGGTCGGCACTGGTTTGATCTGGGCAGGTGCAGAGCACCACAATGGCGTCGGTCATAAAGCGGATCTTCACCTCGTTGGGGTAAACCGGGCAGGCGCCCTTGCCGTGTCATCCCGGTCGTGCAGATGAAGGTGAAAAAGCGCCCGAAAATCAGCGGCTACTATACCCCAGAGCCGCTTCAAATAGCATCTGTAGCCATTTGTGAGCCAGCGCCAAAAATTAGTGGGGGGCATGAGATAGACGCTGTCATGGGGACAGGGCAGAATGAGCGGGCTTGTTCCCAATTGACGTAAGGAAATGTATGACCCAACAGAATGAGCAGCAGAGAAACCGCATGTTGAGCCTGCTGCGCGAAGGTGAGCGCCGCATGTTGGTTCAATTGGCCGGGCTGCTGCGCACGACCGCCGATGAAATCAATGCCGAGCTGGAGAAAGAGGAGCTGATGGCCACCCTGGAGCAGCCCATCACGGTGGAGTATCTCAACGGCGTGGTGCAGCACCATCTGTTCGAGCGCAAACACAAGGGAGATATGGCGGTTGCCCAGCAGATCCTGAGCGATTATCAGAGCGAACTGGAAGCGCTGCAGGCTGCCCAGGCACAGCCTGAAGAGGCTGCCGCTGCCGACGAGAGCGGCGAAGAGCTCAAAGCCCAGGCTTGAGCGACGGGCAGGCCTGAATCCTTACCTCTGAATCAGCCGGCCTGCCAGCGCTGATCCCTCTTGCGGCCCCATCATGTCTGCCATGATGGGGCCGTGTCGTTTCTTCTGTTGCCTTCCCTTGTTGACCTTCACTTCTCGGTTTCAATCCAACTGATTCGTGCCTTAGCGCGCCCCTTGTGGCATGCCGTGCGGCACTTCGCGGGGGATGGGGAACACCTTGTCATAGCCCCAGTTGTAGACGAAGGCATAGATCAGATAGAAGACGACGAAGCCCAGATCCAGCACCAGCGCCTCCAGCATGCTGACGCTCAGCCACCAGGACATGACCGGCAGCGCGACGATCAGCAGACCGCCCTCAAAGCCGAAGGTATGCAGCACCCGTTGCCACAGGGTCTTGTGGGTATGGCCCTGATATTTGAGCAGCAGCTTGTCGACCCCGATGTTGTAGATGTAGTTCCAGACGGTGGCCAGCACCGAGAAGAACAGTGCCAGCGGGCCCATATGGTTGAGCCCGACCCCGGTAACCCAGCTGGCCAGCGGGGCGGCAATCAGCAGGCCAATGAATTCAAAGCCAATGGCATGGCGCAGGCGATCGTTACGGGTACGCATAAGTCACTCTCTCAATCAGGTTCATTCACGGATTGCTGGTTAATCTATAGATCTTTAGCGATAGATTCATGTTGGTATCCATCGCTAAAATAGATGGATGAGAGGGCTTGCCGGAGGGCCATAAGATGACGCCATCACTGGAACAACTGAGGATCTTGCTGGCGGCCGCCGAAACCGGCTCGTTTTCCGCTGCCGCCCGCAAGCTGGGCAAGGCGCAGTCGGTGGTGAGCAGCGCCATCGCCAATCTGGAGATCGATCTGGCGCTCACCCTGTTTGACCGCAGCGGCCGCTATCCGCAGCTGACGGAGGCGGGGGCCCGCATGGTGCAGGAGGCGGGGATCCTGCTGGCGCAGAGTGAACGGTTGCAGTCCATTGCCGGCGAGTTGGCGGCCGGGGTGGAGACGCGGCTCACTCTGGCCATCGATGATGACTCCCACCTCCCCTGGCTCGGCACCCTGCTGGAGGAGTTCGCCACTCGTTACCCGACCGTGGAGCTGGAGCTGCTCTTCCCGCTGATGGAAGATGTGACCGAGATGCTGGTGACCGGCCGGGCCCAGCTCGGCATCAGCTATCAGAAGGTGCATCCGCAGCGGGAGATTGTTGCCCATTCGCTGGGGGAGGTGACTATGCCGCTGGTGGTGTCACCGGATCATCCGCTGGCCCGCAAGCAGCCGCTGCGGGAGGTCGATCTGCAGGGGACACGCCAGCTGATGGTGACCGGCCGACGGGAAGGGAGCGAGCGCCAGCGTTTTCGCATCTCGGCTCAGGTGTGGTGGGTCGAGGGGGATCTCGGGGTGCTGGAGCTGGTCAAGCGGGGCCTTGGCTGGTCCGCTATCCCGGAATTTCTGCTGCATCAGCCGTTGGCTCGCGGCGAAGTGGTGGTGCTGGAGCCGGACTTTATCGCCAGCCACGCGCTGGCGCTGGAGTTGCAGTGGCATCGCGCCCGCCCGCTGGGGCAGGCGGGGCGCTGGCTGAAGGAGGCACTGCTGGCGCGGGTGCCTCGCTAGCCGACCTTACTCGGTCAGGGCGTAAGGCAGGGGTTGCAGGGTGAGGCGGGAGCCTGCGTCCTGCTTGAGGCGGAATTGGGCGTCAGCCTCGGTATCTTTCGGCAGTACGGCGGTGAGCCACACCTGCCCGGCCTGTTGCCAGGCGTTGAGCACCATACCGCTGCGGCGCCAATTGTCACCCAGTTGCAGCTCCAGGGTATCGCCGCTGGCGACCGGCTCGCCGGTGGTGCCCGCCAGCAAGAACAGGGCGCGATTGTTGGCGCCGCGATACTTGGCGCGGGCCACCGTCTCCTGCCCCATGTAGCAACCCTTGTTGAAGCTGATACCGTCCAGCGCCTGCAGGTTGAGCATCTGCGGGATGAACTCCTCC
Source organism: Aeromonas sp. s13 (assembly GCF_040907905.1). Taxonomy (NCBI): domain Bacteria; kingdom Pseudomonadati; phylum Pseudomonadota; class Gammaproteobacteria; order Aeromonadales; family Aeromonadaceae; genus Aeromonas; species Aeromonas sp. s13. Next base: position 33,435 of record NZ_JBFOCS010000060.1, read on the forward strand.
TGATGCACCGCCTCCATGTGCGGCAGACCCGCCTTGATCTCGAGCCCCCACCAGAGTGACTCGTCACCTTGCGGCAGGGCGTCGGCTTGCTGATTGCTTACCAGCAGCCAGCGATCCTGTTCGATCTTCACCGCCATGCCGCCGTCGATAAGACCGCTCTGCAGAAGGCCAAACTGCTCGGTGATCCAGCCATCGCTGCCTGTACCGGCGATCCCGGTAGCGTGACGCTCATCGGCGGCGATCTCGACCTTGGAGAAGACGGCAAATTTCTTCAGCTCCGGCAACTGACGTTCCAACACTGAAGGGCTGGTCAGCAGCAGCAGACTGTCGTCGAGGCAGAGCAGGCGGAAATTGCTCCACAGCTTGCCCTTGGGATCACAGTGGCCACCCGGGGTCTGTTGCCCCGGTTGCAGGGCGTTGACATCACAGGTGACCTGACCTTGCAGATATTTGACGCGATCCTGGCCGCTGATACGGGTGATGGCCAGCTTGGTCAGGGGGAAGCGGGTCGGCTCGGCAGGAAAAACAGGTGGTTGCAGGCTCACGATGGTATTCCAGAGAGAAAGTATGTGAGCTGCATGGTAAAGACGTAACTAATGTTTGTCAGCCGGAAAATCCAGCTGGTACCATCCCCCGGTCTTTGTAAGGAGAGTGCCATGTTGAGCCCAGTTGAAAAATCCCGCCTGAAGTGGGCCTGCCGTCGCGGTATGCTCGAGCTGGATGTGATCTTTATGCCCTTTTTCGAACACGAGTTCGACTCCCTGAGCGAAGCCGATCAGCAGACCTTTATCCGCCTGCTGGCGAGCGACGATCCGGATCTGTTCAAATGGTGCATGGGTCATGGTGTCCCTGCCGATCCCGCATTTGCCGCCATGATCCCGATGATCCTGGAGCGCAATCAGGCGCGCCACGACCGCCAGGGGTAATACTGTGGAGCGGGTGATCATGAAGGTTCACCCCTCCCGCCATCAGCAATATTTGCTGGTGGCCCTCTTTCTGTTGCTGCTTTGGCCGGTGGCTGGCCTGATTGCAGGTTGGCAGTGGGCGCTGTTGCTGCCCGTCTGGCTGGTGGCGCTTTGGTTGAGCTGGCGGGCGCTCGCCGCGCCCCCGTTCGAGCTTGTCTGGGATGGCCAGTGGCTACAGTGGCAAGGTCGTCGCTATCAGCTCGACAAGAACAGTCGCATTCTGCCCGGCGCGCTCAGGTTGACGCTTTGTCCCGAGCCGGAAGGCTCTGAATCGGCGTCGCCACGGCAACTGTGGCTCTTCTCCGACGCCCTTCCCCCCGAACATTATCGCCTGCTGGCGCGAGCCATCCACTTTCTGCCGTCCCGACGTTGACGCCTGCTTCCCTGATAACCAGGCGCTGAGTTATCGCGATAAGCCGCTGCCATGTGGCTGATTACGGTACTCTTTTTGTGGCTGAAAAGCGGTTGAAAACAAGTGACCCCGCCATGGCGGGGTCACTGATTGCTGCAACGCTTTACGGGAAGGGGGATTAATCCCGCTCCGGGGTCAGCACAGTCGGTTTGGAGTCCGGCAGCATATCCGGATAATCCAGGTTGTAGTGCAAGCCGCGAGACTCCTTGCGCTGCAGGGCGCAGTTGACGATAAGCTCGGCCACCTGCAGCAGGTTGCGCAGCTCCAGCAGGTTGTTGGAGACACGGAAGTTGGCGTAGTACTCCTGCACCTCCTGCTTGAGCAGGTCGATACGGCGCTTGGCGCGGGCCAGGCGCTTGTTGGTACGCACTATCCCCACGTAGTCCCACATCATCAACCGCAGCTCGTGCCAGTTGTGCTGGATCACCACCAGTTCGTCGGAATCTTCCACCTTGCTCTCGTCCCACACCGGCAGGCGCGGCGGCTCCACGCTCATCGGCAGCTTGGCCAGAATGTCGGCCCCCGCCTGATGGGCATAAACTACGCATTCCAGCAGGGAGTTGGAGGCCATGCGGTTGGCGCCGTGCAGACCGGTGTAGGTCACTTCACCGATGGCGTAGAGACCGGGGATATCGGTCTGGCCGTTGTTGTCGATCATCACGCCACCACAGGTGTAGTGGGCAGCCGGCACGATGGGCATCGGCTCCCTGGTGATGTCGATTCCGACTGCAAGGCAGCGCTCATAAATGGTCGGGAAGTGCTTGATGATGAAATCGGCCGGTTTGTGGCTGATATCCAGATACATGCAATCCGCCCCGAGCCGCTTCATCTCGTGGTCGATGGCGCGGGCGACAATATCGCGCGGTGCCAGCTCGGCCCGCTCGTCAAACTCCGGCATAAAGCGGCTGCCGTCCGGGCGGCGCAGATAGGCCCCCTCGCCACGCAGCGCTTCGGTCAGCAGGAAGTTGGGGTCGTCCGGGTGGAACAGGCTGGTGGGGTGGAACTGGTTGAACTCCAGGTTCGCCACCCGGCAACCGGCCCGCCACGCCATGGCGATGCCATCGCCAGAGCTCACATCCGGGTTGGAAGTGTACTGGTAGACCTTGGAGGCTCCGCCGGTGGCCAGTGCCACGAAACGGGCACGGATCACCTCGACCTGCTCGGCGTTGCGGTTCCAGACGTAGGCCCCCAGCACCTTGTTGCCCGGCAGGTTGAGCTTGCGGGTGGTGATGAGGTCGACCGCGTTGAAGCGCTCCATCAGCTGGATATTGGGGTGGGCACGAACCTGATCGATCAGGGTGAGCTGCACCGCCTTGCCGGTGGCGTCGGCCGCGTGGAAGATGCGGCGATGGCTGTGGCCCCCTTCGCGGGTGAGGTGGTACTGGGATTCGCCGTCGGCGTTCTCCTCCTGATCGAAGGGAACCCCTTGCTGAATGAGCCACTGAATGGATTCGCGGGCGTGGCGAGCGGTGAACTCCACCACTGCCGGGTCACACAACCCGGCGCCCGCGTTGAGCGTGTCGCTCACGTGGGATTCGATGCTGTCGGTTTCGTCGAAAACGGCAGCGATGCCTCCTTGCGCATAGAAAGTGGCCCCTTCACTGATGGGCCCCTTGCTCAGAACCAGGACTTTGGCGTGGTCTGCCAATCGCAACGCGAGGGACAAACCAGCGGCACCGCTGCCAATGATCAGTACATCGCAAAGGTATTCAACACTTGCTTTCATAAGTATCATTGGCCTGGATTAAGAACTGGCACCATGGTAGCCCAAGCGAGGGCGAGGATGCAGCCTGCATCACATTTTTTTCAATTGAAGCGAACTTTCTCTGATTCTCCCTGTCTGAACTTGTGCGCTTAGGAAGGGCCGGAAAAGAAAAACGATAACCTGATGGGGGTTTTACGGCTCTGATGAGCGACCAGAATCTACTGGACGAACAGCTGGTTGAACGGGTCCAGCGCGGCGATAAAGCAGCTTTCAACCTGTTGGTAAAAAAATACCAGCATAAGGTGGTCAACCTGGTTGCCAGGTATGTCAACAATCCCGGTGATGTGCCCGATGTGGCGCAAGAGGCCTTTATAAAAGCCTACCGTGCATTGCCGACATTCCGTGGCGAAAGTGCTTTTTACACCTGGTTGTACCGAATTGCCGTGAACACGGCGAAGAATTATCTCACCTCCCAGGGGCGCAGGCCGCCCAGCAGTGATGTGGAGGCTGACGAAGCGGAGTCTTATGGTGGTGGTGAAGCCTTGCAAGAGGTCTCAACCCCCGAAAACCTGGCGCTGACTGACGAGATCAAACGCACCGTGTTTTCAGCCATAGAGGCATTGCCGGAAGACCTGAGGACAGCTATCACCCTTCGCGAACTGGAAGGGCTGAGCTACGAAGAGATTGCCGAAATCATGGATTGCCCTGTGGGTACGGTCAGATCCCGTATCTTCCGGGCGAGGGAAGCAATCGATAAAAAGCTGCAACCTCTGATCGAGAATTAACTGGGGAAAGACGGGTTAACTTATGGCAAATAAAGAGCAAATCTCTGCCCTGATGGATGGTGACCTGAGTGACGCAGAGGTACTGAACGAGCTGGAGATGGACTCCGACTTGCAAGATACCTGGGGTCGTTACCACCTGATCGGCGATGCCATGCGGGGTGACCTGCCGGTCAATCTGCAACTGGATCTCAGTGACAGCATCATGGCTGCGCTGGAGGATGAGCCCACCATACTGGCACCCAAGCCGGTCGAGACGGCTCCCGTGCTGCAACCTGCCGTTGCGCCGGTCAAGACAGATTCTAATGTGGTTCCGTTGTTCCGCCGTGTTGGTCAGCAACTGGGTCAATATGCCATTGCGGCATCCGTGGCCGCTGCCGTTATCTTCGGGGTGCAGCAGTATCAGGGGCAGGATGGCGTTCCGGCCAATCCGGTGCTCAATACCATTCCAATCGGTGGCAGTGCGGCGCCGGTGAGTGTTCACTATCCGCAACAGGATGGCGCCCGTGCCCGTCAGCAAGGGCTGACCGAACAGCAGATGCAGGAGCAGCGGGAGCGGATTAACGCCTTCTTGCGTGACCACCAGTTGCAGCAGCGCCTGTTGCAAGACAGACAGATCCAACAATAACGAATTGTCAGGGATACAAACGTGCGCCAGTCCAGCCGTATTTTGCTGGCCTCTCTCCTGCTGATCAGTGCCAAGGCCTCGGCCGACGATAAGTCGGCCGAGGCCTTGTTGCAGCAGATGCAGAGTGCCGTGCAGCAACAGAATTTCGAGTTGTCCATGGTCAAGGCTCGTCAGGGGCGTCTTGAACCGATCCGGATCAGCCATGCCGTCATCAACGGCAAGGAAGTTGCCCACCTCAGTTACCTTGACGGCAAGGCGATCGAGTATCTCCAGCGCCAGAATGAATACACCTTCTTTGAAAACAGCCACGATCCCTACACCCTGAAGGATGCCCGCTTCCCCGGCATCTGGTCGACCCTGGTGAAGATGCCGCTGGCGCAGGTGCTGGAGAGCTATGATCCAGTGCTGGCAGGTCGCAGCCGGGTCGCCGGTGTGGTGGCACAGGTGGTGAGGCTGGTGCCTAAAGAGGCCGACAAATATGGTTTCGTGCTCTGGATTGACGAGCAGAGCCACTTGCTGCTGCGGATCGACATGGTCGAGCGGGAAGGCAATCTGGTAGAGCAGGTACTTGGTGTCGAACTGGATCTGCAGAGCAAACCGGCCCCCTGGCTGGTGAAGCTGGCCAACAGCAAGCAGCCTCCGGCGCTGGCGCTGGAGGATGCCTATCCGGCGCCGCAACAGCAGTTGAACTGGCAGATCACCTGGTTGCCCGATGGCTTCAAGGTGCTGTCGCAAGACCGGCACCAGCTGGTGACCACCAGTATGCCGGTGGATTACATGATGCTCTCCGACGGGCTGGTGGATCTCTCGGTCTACGTCTCCCGGGTGGATCCCAAGCAGGCGGTGCGCCAGCAGCTGATCCGCCAGGGGGCGACCTCGCTGGTGAGCTATGTCAACGAGGTAGGGGTCGAGATCACCGTGGTCGGCGAGGTGCCTGCCGAAACCGCCAAGCGCATCGCCGAGTCGGTCCAGCCGCTGGCCCGCAACGAAGCGGTGCAGTAACGGGGGATGCGGGGTTCTTCCCCGCTTGCCGAGCGTGGTGAGTCGTGGTCAGATCCCCTGATTGTGTGAACCCGAGGTGTTGCCGTGAATGAGATGAGTGAAGAGCTGGCGACCGTGGTGGCCATTGAGGGTGCCCATGCCTGGGTGGAGTGCGAGCGTCGCTCCGCCTGCAGTGGTTGTCAGCAGCAATCCAACTGCGGTACCGGCACCGTGGCGAAGGCGTTTCCCCTGAAAGCTCCCCGCTTGCGGGTCAGGCTGACCGCCGAGGTGCGGGTTGGCCAGCAAGTGAGGCTCGGTATCCCGCAGGAGAGTCTGCTGCGCGGGGCTGCGCTGGTCTATGTGCTGCCGCTTTTCTGTCTGTTGGCCGGCGCCTTGCTGGGGCAGCTCTGGCTGGCGCCGCTGCTCTCGGGCGGGGAGGGAATTACCATTCTCTGCTGCCTGCTGGGGGGCGTGCTGGGCTTTTTACTGGTTCGTTACTTTTCCAACCGCCTGGATCAGGGGCGCTACGGCCCGCAGATGCTCGGCGTGGTAGTCCCTGTCCGCATCCTCCCCTGACCGAACAGGCGCTATTTCACTGGCGCTGGCGACTAAAGAATGGCCGTCAGCCGGGTTATCCAGTAAAATCGCGCCTCCATAACTGACCTTAACTAATTTTGAGTGACTCTTGCTCGATGAAACACATTCGTAACTTTTCGATTATTGCGCACATCGACCACGGTAAATCGACCCTGTCGGACCGTCTGATCCAGACTTGCGGTGGCTTGTCCGACCGCGAGATGCAGGCTCAGGTGCTTGACTCCATGGATCTGGAGCGCGAGCGCGGCATTACCATCAAAGCACAGAGTGTGACCCTGAACTACCAGGCACAAGACGGTAACACCTACCAGCTGAACTTTATCGACACCCCGGGCCACGTGGATTTCTCCTACGAGGTCTCCCGCTCTTTGGCGGCCTGTGAAGGGGCGCTGCTGGTGGTGGATGCCGGCCAGGGGGTTGAGGCACAGACTCTGGCCAACTGCTATACCGCCATGGAAATGGATCTGGAAGTGGTGCCGGTGCTGAACAAGATTGACCTGCCGGCCGCAGAACCCGAGCGGGTTGCCGAGGAGATCGAAGACATCGTCGGTATCGACGCAGTCGATGCGGTGCGCTGCTCTGCCAAGACCGGCCTGGGTGTTGACCTGGTGCTGGAAGAGATCGTCGCCAAGATCCCGGCGCCGGAAGGTGACCCGGATGCCCCGTTGCAGGCGCTGATCATCGACTCCTGGTTCGACTCCTATCTGGGCGTTGTCTCTTTGGTGCGGATCAAGAACGGTTCTTTGAAGAAGAACGACAAGATCAAGGTGATGAGCACCGGTCAGGTGTGGGGGGTCGATCGTATCGGTATCTTCACGCCCAAGCAGGTGGATACCCAGGGGCTGGGCTGTGGCGAGGTAGGTTGGGTTGTCTGCGGTATCAAGGATATCCACGGCGCGCCGGTGGGCGATACCCTGACTCAGGCCAAGAACGGTGCCGACAAGGCGCTGGCTGGCTTCAAGAAGGTGAAGCCGCAGGTTTATGCGGGTCTGTTCCCTATCTCCAGCGATGACTACGAGTCGTTCCGTGACGCCCTCGACAAGCTCTCCCTGAACGATGCCTCCCTGTTCTTCGAACCGGAGAGCTCCACTGCACTGGGCTTCGGCTTCCGTTGCGGCTTCCTCGGTATGCTGCACATGGAGATCATTCAGGAGCGTCTGGAGCGTGAATACGATCTGGATCTGATCACCACGGCGCCGACCGTAGTGTACGAGATCGAGCTGACCGACGGTTCCACCATCCACATCGACAGCCCGGCCCAGATGCCCGCCATCACCAGCATCAAGGAGATGCGCGAGCCGATCGCCGAGTGTCATATCCTGCTGCCGCAGGAGTACATGGGCAACGTGATCACCCTCTGTATCGAGAAGCGTGGCGTGCAGACCAACATGGTCTACCACGGCAAGCAGGTGGCGCTGACCTATGAAATCCCGATGGCGGAAGTGGTGCTCGACTTCTTCGACCGTCTGAAATCCACCAGTCGTGGTTACGCCTCGCTGGACTATGGCTTCAAGCGTTTCGAAACCTCCGACATGGTCCGTCTGGATATCATGATCAACGGTGAGCGGGTCGATGCCCTGGCCATCATCACCCACAAGGACAACGCCCAGTATCGCGGTCGTCAGGTGGTGGAGAAGATGCGCGAGCTGATCCCGCGCCAGATGTTCGATATTGCGATTCAGGCGGCCATCGGCAACCAGATCATCGCTCGCAGCACCGTCAAGGCTCTGCGTAAAGACGTAACCGCCAAGTGTTACGGTGGTGACGTGAGTCGTAAGAAGAAACTGCTGAACAAGCAGAAAGAAGGTAAGAAGCGGATGAAGTCCCTCGGCCGTGTCGACGTGCCGCAGGAAGCCTTCCTCGCGATTCTCCACGTCGGAAAGGATTAATAGATGGCAAGCACGTTTTCCCTGATCCTGGTGGTGGTCTGCGCGATCACCGGTGTTATCTGGTGTCTGGACAAGATGATTTGGTCCAAGCAGCGCGCCGCCAAGATTGCCGTGGCTCGTGCCCATGGCGGTGCCCACCTGGATGAGAAGACCCTGGCCAAGGTGGCCCCCGTGCCGGTCTGGATTGAGCAGACCGCCGGGGTCTTCCCGGTCATCACCTTTGTGCTGATCCTGCGTTCGTTCATTTTTGAACCGTTCCAGATCCCGTCAGGTTCCATGATGCCCACCCTGCTGGTGGGCGACTTCATCCTGGTGGAAAAATTTGCCTACGGTCTGCGGGACCCGGTGACCAACACCAAGTTCCTCGAGACTGGCGAGCCCAAGCGTGGCGACGTGGTGGTGTTCAAGTATCCCCTTGAACCGCGCGTTGACTACATCAAGCGGGTGGTCGGCATGCCGGGTGATAGGGTCATCTATCGCAACAAGGAGCTGATGATCCGGCCCAAGTGCGAAGAGCAGGAAGGGAAAACGTGTCCGGGCTTCAAGAAGCTCGACGTCAAGTTTGAACAAAGAGGCGAATTTACCCAGATGGGGATCCCCCTTGATCGCTATACCGAGCAGTTGGGTGATGTCTCCCACGAGACCCTGCGCAATCCGCTGATGCCCGACATGGTTGGTCGTTACTATCGCCAGCCCGGCACCTACCCCGACGAGTGGGTGGTACCGGAAGGCCAGTATTTCGTGATGGGCGACAACCGCGACAACAGCACCGACAGCCGATTCTGGGGCTTTGTGCCCGAGCAGAATCTGGTCGGCAAGGCGGTCGCTATCTGGATAAGTTTTGAATTCGAGCGCGAAGAAGGCTCCCTGCTGCCAAGTTGGGTACCGACAGGTGTGCGCTTCAACCGCATTGGCGGAATCAAGTAAATGAATATCAAGATGAACAGACTGCAGTCCCGTCTCGGGCATGTTTTTGCGGATCTGGAACTGCTGACCCGGGCGCTGACTCACCGCAGCGCCGGTTCCCGTCACAATGAGCGACTGGAATTTCTGGGTGACTCTATTTTGAGTCTGGTGATTGCCGACGATCTATTCCACCGTTTCCCGCAAGCGGCGGAAGGGGATCTCAGCCGGATGCGCGCCACCCTGGTGCGCGAGAAGACCCTGGCCGAACTGGGCCGGGAGTTTGATCTCGGGGATCACCTGATCCTCGGCCCCGGCGAACTCAAGAGCGGCGGTTTTCGCCGCGAATCCATTCTGGCCGACACGGTCGAGGCGGTGATCGGTGCCGTCTATCTGGATACCAATCTTGAGACGGTGCGGACACTGTTGCTGAGCTGGTATGCCAGCCGCTTGGAAGAGATCAAGCCGGGCATTGAGCAGAAAGATCCCAAGACCCGTCTGCAAGAAATTTTGCAGGGAAGCCGCAAATCCCTGCCGACCTACACCGTGACCAACGTCAAGGGCGAGGCACACAACCAGGAGTTCACTGTCCAGTGTGACGTGGAAGGTCTGGATGGTCCCCTCGTCGGGGTCGGCACCAGCCGTCGCAAGGCCGAACAGGCCGCGGCGCAGCAAGCATTGGAAAAACTGTCATGACAGATACCACCTACTGCGGCTTTGTCGCCATCGTGGGCCGCCCGAATGTGGGCAAGTCCACCCTGCTTAACAAGCTGCTTGGCCAGAAGGTCAGCATCACCTCGAAGAAGCCCCAGACCACCCGTCACCGGATTTTGGGGATCGACACCGAGGAGAACTACCAGACCATTTATGTGGATACCCCGGGTCTGCACATTGAAGAGAAACGGGCCATCAACCGCCTGATGAACCGTGCCGCCACCAGTTCGCTGGGTGATGTGGCCATGGTGGTGTTCATGGTCGACGGTACCCACTGGACCAAAGACGACGAGATGGTGCTGGGCAAGCTGCGCAATCTCAAGTGCCCTGTGGTACTGGCGGTCAACAAGATCGACAACGTCAAAGAGAAAGAAGATCTGCTGCCCCACCTCGAGTGGCTGGGCCAACAGATGAACTTCGCCCATATTCTGCCCATCAGTGCCGAAAAGGGCACCAACGTGGAGAAGATCCGCGAGTGGGCCAAGGATCTGCTGCCGGAAAACGTCCATTTCTTCCCGGAAGATTACGTGACTGACCGCTCCTCCCGCTTTATGGCCTCCGAAATCATCCGCGAGAAGCTGATGCGCTTCACCGGTGAAGAGCTGCCCTACTCGGTGACGGTGGAGATCGAGCGCTTCAAGGTGGAAGAGAATGGCCTCTACCACATCCACGGCCTCATTCTGGTCGAGCGCGATGGCCAGAAGAAGATGGTCATCGGTAACAAAGGCGAGAAGATCAAGACCATCGGCACCGAAGCGCGCCTCGATATGGAACGTCTGTTCCAGAACAAGGTGCACCTCGAGCTGTGGGTCAAGGTCAAGTCGGGCTGGGCTGATGATGAGCGCGCCCTGCGCAGCCTCGGGTATGGTGACGACTGATTGCTGACCCCGGCTTTCGTCATCCACAGTCGGCCCTATCGGGAGACCAGCCAGCTGATCGAGGTCTTCACCCAGGATAGTGGCCGATTTACTCTGGTGGCTCGCGGTTCTCGCGGGCCACGCTCCCCTCTCAAGGGGCTGCTGCAACCCTTTACCCTGCTCACCATCGCTTGGCGCGGCAAGGGGGATCTCAAGAACCTCACCCAGGTCGAATGCCCGGATCACTCCCTGCGTCTCGGTGGCGATCGCCTCTTCTACGGCCTCTATCTCAACGAGTTGGTCTACTACCTGCTGGAAGCTCACACCCCGTTCCCCGAAGTGTTCGATGCCTATGCCCGTGCCATCATGGCGCTGGCCGATGGCGAGACGCCGGAGCTGCCGCTGCGTCGCTTCGAGTTCCTGCTGTTGCAGGCGCTCGGTTATGCGGTGGATTTCGAATACACGGCGGACGACGAGTCGCCCATCGAGCCGACCCTGCTCTATGGCTTCGAGCGTGAATTGGGCTTTGTTGCTTGCGAGCGGGCGCCGGATCCCCGTACCCTGTTTCTCGGTGCCCACCTGCTCGCCTTTGCCGAGGGACGTTTCGATACCCCTCCCTTGCTACAGGCGGCCAAACGTTTCAGCCGACTGGCGCTGCAACCCTATCTGGGCAAGCGCCAGCTAAAGAGCCGGGAGCTGTTTTTAAAACGCAAAGCCAGCATGCAAGGCTGACACAGATTACAGACATACGGATATTGGCGCGGTGTGATTCACTGACCGCGCAGTCAACAGATGAAGCCTTTCAAGGAGTTCTCAATGAGTGAAATCTATCTGGGTGTGAACATCGACCATATCGCGACTCTGCGCAACGCCCGTGGCACCCAGTATCCTGATCCGGTACAGGCCGCCTTCGTTGCCGAGCAGGCTGGGGCCGATGGCATTACCGTGCATCTGCGTGAAGATCGCCGCCACATCACCGACCGCGATGTGGAGATCCTGCGCCAGACTATCCAGACCAGAATGAATCTTGAAATGGCGGTGACCGAAGAGATGATCGGCATCGCCTGCCGCATCAAGCCCCATTTCGTCTGTCTGGTGCCGGAGAAGCGCACCGAGGTGACCACCGAGGGCGGTCTGGACGTGGCCGGTCAGCTGGCCAAGGTGACTGACGCCGTGGCCCGCCTCTCTGCCGTAGGTGCCCAGGTTTCGCTCTTTATCGATGCCGATCCCATCCAGATCGATGCGGCTGCCGAGAGTGGCGCCCCCTTTATCGAGATCCATACCGGCCGTTACGCCGATGCCACCACCGATGCTGAGCGCAACGCCGAGTTCAAGCGTATCGCCGCCGGCGCCTCCTATGCCGCAGGCAAGGGCTTGAAGGTCAATGCCGGCCACGGCCTGCACTACCACAACGTCAAGGCCATCGCCGCCATCCCCGAGCTCTATGAGCTCAACATCGGCCACGCCATCATTGGCCGTGCCGCCTTCGATGGTCTGGCCAAGGCCGTGAGCGATATGCGCCTGCTGATGCAGGAAGCCCGTCAGGGGATCTGAGTTGCAAAATAGGCCCGCGGCCTGAGACCGGTCGCTAGAAATAACAAGGGACGCCACGGCGTCCTTTGTTATTTCAGGTGTTGTTCAAGTGAGGGCAATGGGCTGGCGGCCACCGAGCTGTAATAACCCAGCACAATCGGCTATAAGCAGTTGATGTCAAAAGGGTTACACTGGTTGACCCTGTGAGTTGGACGAGATTGTTATGGATCATCCCCTGTACCACCCCGATATCACCGAACTTGAACCTGTCGCCCGCGCGGCGGGGGCGGCCATCATGGCCATCTACAGCCAGCCCTTCGCTGTGGAGTACAAGAGCGACGAGAGTCCGCTGACCGCGGCCGACAAGGGGGCTCATGAGGTGATAGTGCAGGCGTTGGCACGGCTGACTCCTGATATCCCTGTGCTGTCGGAGGAGTCAGGGCCCGAGGTGATGGCGGTGCGTCATTGCTGGTCCCGCTACTGGCTGGTGGATCCCCTCGATGGCACCAAGGAGTTTGTCTCCCGCAACGGCGAGTTCACCGTCAATATCGCGTTGATCGAAGAGGGGGCGCCGCGTTGGGGGCTGGTCTATGCCCCTGTGCTGGACAAGCTCTGGTATGGCGGTAAGGGTCTCGGTGCCTGGCGCATCGCCGATGGCAAGCGCGAGCCTATCCAGACCCGGCCTCATCGTGAAGGCGAGGCGTGGCGAGTGGTGGGCAGTCGCAACCACCTGTCGCAGGAGACCCTCGATTTCTTGGCTCCTTTTGGCGAGCTCGAACTGGTCTCCATGGGCAGTTCGCTGAAGTTCTGCATCATCGCCGAAGGGGGCGCCGAGCTCTATCCGCGCCTCGCACCTACCTGCGAGTGGGACACTGGTGCGGCGCAGGCTGTGCTGGAGGGGGCGGGTGGCAGCGTCACCCAACTCGATGGCTCATCCCTTGCTTACAACAAGCCCGATATCCTCAATCCCTGGTTTGTCGCCAAGGCATAAACGAGATATCGGGATGCAAAAAGGCCGGACTGGAATGAACTTCCAGTCCGGCCTTTTTTATTTCGCTATGCGCTTCGGGTCAGAAGACCTTCTTGAACGGCTTGATGGTCACTTTGGCATAGACGCCAGCTGCCACATAGGGATCGGCATCAGCCCAGGCTTTGGCGTCAGCCAGCGAGGCAAACTCGGCGATGACGGTGCTGCCGGTAAAACCTGCATCGGCCGGATCCTCGGCATCGATGGCCGGGTTGGGACCGGCGGTCAGCAGGCGCCCTTCATCCTGCAGGGCTTTCAGTCGGGCCAGATGGGCAGGGCGAACCTGCTTGCGCAGTGGCAGGCTATCGGGGACATCTTCGGAGTAGATGAGATACCACATGAGACAATCCTTTTCTGATGAGGGTTATTTTTTTGGTTCGTCTTTTTGCTGGGACAACTGCTCGGCAGGGATGTGGCGATAGAGATAGACGCCGCTCAGCAGGGTAAAGACCAGCGTCATCCCCAGCAGGCCGAATACCTTGAAGTTGACCCACATCTCTTGCGGCATGTTGAATGCCACGTAGAGGTTGAGCAGGCCACAGACGGTAAAGAAGCCGACCCAGCCGAGATTGACTGTGTCCCAGACCTTATCGGGTGCTTGCAGCTCTTTGGCCAGCATCTGTTTGATAAGGTTCTTGCCAAAGCCGTAACGGCTGATGAGCAGGCCCAGTGCGAACAGTACGTTGATGACAGTCACTTTCCACTTGATGAAGGTGTCATCGTGGAAGAAAACCGTGAGGCCGCCAAAGAAGCCAACCAGCAGGAAGGTAAAGAGCTGCATCTTCTCGACTTTGCGATAGCGGATCCAGCTATAGGCGAGCTGCAGACCGGTGACCACCACCAGTGCGCCGGTAGCCATGTAGATGTCGTAGAACTTGTAGACCGCGAAGAAAACGATAAGTGGAATAAATTCAATAAATTGCTTCATTGTTGGCGCCTAGTCCTCAAAAATGGCCTGCAAATTTCGCCCAGTCTACCTGCACGGTGGACAACGGCAAATGAATAAGACCGCTCATTTTTACGCCGGTTCCGCGCTGTCGCCAAACAGTTGGCGAGCAATGGTGAGCCCCAGTCGCTGCTGATCGGCCAGCAGGTCGCGAATATGGCGCTCTTCAATCAGGGGATTGAGCAGCACGGCGCGCAGCAGGGTAAGCGGCTGGGCACCGTAGCGCACCACGGCGCGCTGGGTACGGGAGACAAAGCTGTGCCCCTCGGCGCGCTGGGCTTTTTGCAGCGCTACGTTGAAGTCGTTGATCTGTACATTGGCCGCTTCATCCAGCACCTTGCCCTGCAGGTGGGGTGGAATGCAGCGGTAGGAGAGCAGGTTCATCACCGGTGCCGACATCAGCTCGAAGGCGGGGTCACTTTCGATGAGATCTGCCATCAGCCGGGCGCGGTCGTAGTTGGCTTCGATAAGCTCGGCGTAGCCTTGCTGGCCGAAGAGTTGGAAAGCTGCATCCAGATAGAGGGCATTGGCCGGGCGGGTGCCCTCCAGGGTAAAGCGGCCCTGATCGAACGAGGTAGCGCGAATGGCGTAGGGAGCCTCTCGCTTGACCGCCATCATCAGGTCGGGCTGGCGGCAGAGCAGCATGCCGGTACCGAGCGGCACCAGTAGTTGCTTGTGGCCATCAAGGGTGACGGTGTCAGCCCGCTCAATCCCGGCTAGAAGACCTTGATAGCGGGGGGAGAAGAGGGTCGGGCCACCCCAGGCGGCATCCACGTGGAAGTGGATCTGCTCGCGCTCGGCGATGGCGGCCAGCTCAGGCAGGGGGTCGATGGAGCCAAAGTCGGTACTGCCAGCCACGCCGACCAATGCCAGTATTTTCAATTTCTGCTCTTTGCACTGGATCAGCGCCTGCTCCAGCGCAGCCAGACTGAGCCGGTTCTGCTCGTCGGTCTCTAGGCGCCAGACGCTGCGAGCGCCCAGCCCCAGCAGATCCATCCCCTTGTCGAAGGAGTAGTGCATCAGCCGGGAACCCAGAATGACGGCGCCGCGATAGCCCTGCTCATAGAGGGTGAACAGGTTGTCGCCGCAGGCGCGGTTGCGGGCCAGCCACAGTGCCGTGACGTTGGCGATGGTGCCACCGCTGGTCATGACGCCGAGGGCGGCATCCTTGGCATGCATCTGCTCGCCGTAGAAGGCATCGTCCCTGCCATAGATGAGGCGGTGCAGCTTGGCCAGCACCTCCCGCTCCAGAAAGCTGAGCAGGCGGGAGGACTCCATCTTCATCGGATTCTGGTTCAGCATCACCAGTAGGCGCGACAGCTCGGCAGTATAAGCCGGCAGTGGCGCCGTCATATGGCCCATGTAGCGTGGTGAGGTGAGGTGCGAGGCGCCGGGTACCAGAGTAGCCAGCCGTGCCAGATACACCTCGATAGGTTGGCCGACTGCAGGCATGCGGGATTGATCGAGCTGGTGGGTGAACAGGTCGCGCTGATAGGGGGCCTGACTGTCGTCGGAGTGGTGGAAGCTCTCCAGCAAGGTGTTCATCGCCTCGCCAAAGGCGGGATCCGCTTGTGCAAACAGCTCAGTCAACTTCATCAGGTTCTCCAGACCAGGTCACCGGGGTAGGTGTCTATGCCGCTTGTCTCGGGCATCGGCGGCAGAGCATACACCAAAGGTTGGCAGGTGACAGCCACTCCATTTTTTAAGCGAACACTTGTACTCCGAAATGGCGCTGGGTAGAGTGAGCCACAGTTATTGTGGAGTCGATGTTATGAGTGGTGTGATGGATTACTCTCCCCGGGAGGAGCTGGCAAACCGGCTGAGTCACGGTGCGGGATTGTTGCTGGGGATTGTCGGGCTGGTGCTGTTGCTCATCAAAGGATGGGGGCAGGGCACGCAGGCGCTGGTGAGTTACAGCCTTTATGGCGGCAGTCTGGTGCTGCTCTATCTCGCCTCGACCCTCTATCACAGCATGGGGTCAGGGCGGGCCAGACGCTGGTGCAAGGTGTTTGATCACTGCGCCATCTATCTGCTGATTGCCGGCACCTATACCCCCTTCCTGCTAGTCGCGTTAGACACGCCGCTGGCGAAGGGGTTGATGGTGGTGATCTGGGCCCTGGCGCTGGCTGGCGTGGTGTTCAAGCTGGTGTTTATCAACCGCTTCAAGAAGTTGTCGCTGTTCACCTATCTGATGCTGGGCTGGCTGTCGCTGGTGGTCATCTATCAGCTCTACATCCATCTGGCCGGTGAGGGGCTGCTGCTGCTCGGGCTTGGCGGCCTTATCTACAGCCTCGGGGTCATCTTCTATGTGGCCAAGCAGATCCCCTATAACCACGCCATCTGGCATCTCTTTGTGCTGGGTGGCAGCGTTTGTCACTTTATGGCCATTTACGGCTACGTCGCCTAACGTCTTGCAACTAGCCCTTAATTGGTATTTTTAGCGCGTAAAAGGATAAATTCGTGCGGTATCACACAGTTGGCATCAGCGTTTGCTGACAAGCTAGGGCCAGTTCAATTCGCAAAGGATGCACGAAATGAGTGAAATCGCGCTTTCCATCAGCATGTTGTCGCTGGTGGCAGTGCTAGGACTCTGGCTGGGAAACTGGCGAGTCTATGGCGTTGGCTTGGGAATAGGGGGGGTGCTGTTCGGCGGCATCATAGTGGGTCACTTTGCAGGCGCCTCCGATCTCGCGCTGGATGCACAAACGCTTCACTTTATTCAAGAATTTGGCCTGATCCTGTTTGTCTATACCATCGGCATCCAGGTCGGGCCGGGTTTCTTCTCGTCATTGCGCAGTTCAGGTCTCAAACTCAACGCCTTTGCCGCTTTGCTGGTCATCCTTGGCTGCGTGGTGGCCGCTGGCTTGCATCAATTTTTCGATGTGCCGTTGCCGGTCATTCTGGGGGTCTTCTCCGGTGCCGTCACCAATACGCCATCCCTCGGTGCGGGCCAGCAGATCCTGGCCGAGCTGGGCGCCGCGCCCGGTTCTACCGGCCTGATGGGGATGGGCTATGCGGTTGCCTATCCGTTTGGTATCTGTGGCATTTTGCTCACCATGTGGCTGGTCAGGGTCTTCTTTCGCATCAAGATCGACGATGAAGCCGCCCAGTTCGAGCTACAAACCGGTAAAACCAAGGAGAGCTTGCAGACCATCAACATCGCGGTGCGCAACCCCAACATGCACGGCCTGATGCTGAGCGAGATCCCGAGTCTCGACGAGTCTGATGTCATCTGTTCACGGCTCAAGCGGGGCGACGAGCTGATGGTGCCACGGCCGGAATCCCGTATCGAACTGGGTGACTTGCTGCACCTGGTCGGTGAGCGTCACGCGCTGCACAAGGTGTTGCTGGTGCTGGGGGAGGAGGTGGAGACCTCGCTCTCGACCCGCGGCACCGATCTGCGCGTCGAGCGGGTTGTGGTGACCAACGAGCAGGTTCTTGGCAAGAAGATCCGCGATCTGGACATCAAACAGCGCTATGACGTGGTGATCTCACGCCTCAACCGGGCTGGTATCGAGCTGGTGCCGACCAGTCAGACCAGCCTGCAGTTTGGCGATATTCTCAACCTGGTGGGGCGTCTCGATGCCATCGAAGCGGTGACCAATGTGGTCGGCAACGTGCAGCAAAAACTGCAACAGGTGCAGATGTTGCCGGTATTTATCGGGATTGGCCTTGGCGTATTGCTCGGCTCCATCCCCTTCTATCTGCCCGGTTTCCCAGCCGCTCTCAAATTGGGTCTGGCAGGTGGGCCGCTGGTGGTGGCGCTGATCCTGTCGCGGATCGGCAGCATCGGCAAGCTTTACTGGTTCATGCCCCCCAGTGCCAACCTGGCGCTGCGGGAGATCGGGATTGTGCTGTTTCTGGCGGTGGTCGGATTCAAGTCCGGTGCCGGTTTCGTCGATACCCTGATCAACGGTGATGGCCCGGCCTGGATGCTCTACGGTATGGCGATCACCCTGATCCCGCTGCTGGTGGTCGGTGTGCTGGCGCGCCTCTACGGCAAGATGAATTATCTGACCCTGTGCGGCTTGCTGGCCGGCTCCATGACAGACCCTCCCGCGCTAGCCTTTGCCAACGCCATGCACCCGACCAGTGGCGCCAGTGCGCTCTCATACGCCACTGTCTACCCGCTGGTGATGTTCCTGCGGATCATCTCGCCACAGCTGCTGGCTATCATCCTCTGGGCGGGTGTATAGGGTTAATCTTGACGGGAGCATGCTTTGTCATGCTCCTGTCATTACTCTGTAATTTATTGATAATTTTGGTTTTTGCCATTCTCGCAACCTCGTTTTATACACTTCTGTCTGGCTGAACAGTTCAGCCTCAAATCGGTCTATCCTTTCGAATTTTCGAGCTGGTTATTTTTCCCCTCAGTCTGCAAAGTAGGCTGTGGCTTATTGCATTCAAATCAGGATTCAGGAGAGAACATGATCACCAATGCCGTTACCTTGGAACAGGGCGTAACCGTAACCCAACTTAAAGGACAAATTTATCTGGTTGCCGCAGATGGCAGCCGGAAGCTGTTGGCTGAAGGTGATGTGCTGCCGAAAGGGGCGGTGATCATGTCGCCGGATGGCGCCAGTTTCATGGGCGGCGGACAGTCATTCAATGTGCAACCCGCCAGCGAACAGAGTGAGCCTGCCGAAGAGGGAGATGCTCCCCAGCTGGCGCAAAACGGCGCTGCAGGTACTCCTGATGATATCAGTGCCCTACAACAGGCCATTTTGGGCGGCGCGGACCCGACCCAGGCCTTTGAAGCCTCTGCCGCAGGCGGTGCACCTGCCGCCGGTGGTGGCGGTATTGGGGGCGTCGCCGGTGCCAGTGGCAACGGCGGTTTTGTCACCATCGACCGTACCGGTTCCGCAACCATTGCTGAAGCCACTTTCGATACCACCTACAACACCAATGGCGAGCCACCGCTTGAAGCCGTTGGTGAAGATGATCCTCTTTTTACCTCCGCCAACCTTGTCTTGAGTGCAGATGTACAGGTGAATGAAGGTGGGTTTATCACCTTTACTGCGACATTAGATGAACCTGTTTTTGGTTCTGACTTGGTTATTCAGCTGTCAAATGGTGCAGTGATCATCATTCCCGTCGGCCAGAGTTCCGGTTCAGTCACTGTTGCTGCTCCAGCAGACAGCCCTTATGTCGACCCGTCAACGATCTCCGTTTCGATTACCGGTACTCAGGGTGGTGGTTTCAACCAGATTATCACTGGACCTTCAACGACTACCCAGATTAACGACACTGTCGACACCACCACCGTCACCCTGGGTGCTCCGGCGCAGGTCAACGAAGGTGGGCAGATCACCTACAGTGCCAACGTCAACAACGCCCCGCAGAGTGACCTGGTGCTGACCCTGTCCAACGGCGCCAGCATCACCATCAAGGCGGGTGAGTTGAGCGGCAGTGTGACGGTCGATGCCCCGAGTGACGACGTTTACAAAGATGGCAGCAGCCTGACGGTGAGCATCACCGGCAGCAGCGGTGGCAACTATGAACAGCTGGACACCAGCAGCAAGGTGACCACCGACGTGGTCGACACTGTAGACACTACCACCGTGACCCTGAGCTCGGCCACCAACGGCCAGACCGTGATCGAGGGCGGCAGCATTGTCTACACCGCCAGTGTCAGCAACCCGGTGACCGGCAGCCCGCTGGCCGTGACCCTCTCCAACGGGGTGGTGATCACCATTCCGGTGGGCAGCAGCAGTGCCAACAGTGAACCGGTACCGGTTCGTGGAGATGACATTTATCAGCAAGGTGAAGAGTCGCTGAGCGTCACTATCGACAAGACCAGTGGTGGCAATTACGAGAGCGTTGTTACCACTGGCACCATCACCAATACAGTGGTTGATGATCAGGATGCGCCGACCCTGACCCTGACCGGCGATGCCAATGTGGTCGAGGGGGGCAAGGCCAACTACACCCTGAACATCAGCGATGCCCCGAAAACGGATCTGACCGTCAAGGTGGTGGTGGGTCATATCACCACCGACAACGGTGATGTCCAGGCGGTGACCCGCGAGGCGGTCATCAAGGCGGGCACCACCTCGGTGAGCTTCGACGTGGCGACCCTGGATGACGTCTATGCCGAGCCGGCCGAGCAGTTCCAGGTCAGCGTGAGCGAGACCAGTGGCGGTGGCTACGAGAAGGCCCCGGTGTTGCCGGGGGCGGTGACCACCACGGTGACCGACGAGCCCAACGGGGAAGGCGACAAGGTTTCGGTGACCATCGAGAGCAATGGTGATGTGACCGAAGCCCAGCAGCCGGTGTTCACGGTCAAGGTGAGCCAGGCGCTGGACCACGACCTGACCGTCACCCTGAGCAACGGTGACAGCGTGGTGATCCCGAAAGGTGAGACCAGCGTGCCCTACAGCCCGGCGGCACAGGGCGATGACGTGTTCAAGGATGGCGATACCCTGACCGTGGGTTTGAGTGATGCTACTGTCGCTGGCAAGAGCTTCGAGAACCTGGAGCTTGGTGGCAATGCCACCGTCACCATCAGCGATACCGAAAATGAAGTGGTTGCCACCCTGAGTGCAGACAAGTCCACCGTGTCCGAAGGTGGCGAGGTGACCTATACCGTAACCTTGACCAATAAGGACGGTCTGCCGGTGAGCGGTCACAAGGGTCTGAGCTTTACCCTGAGCAACGGCCAGAGCATCACCATTGCAGCGGGCCAGACCAGCGGCAGCGTGAAACTGACGG